>CAWESJ010000020.1:0-9299 GCA_963811015.1 uncultured Alphaproteobacteria bacterium
GTCGTCGATATGGGCGTCGAATCGCTGCGCTTCTGGACGCAGGCCGCGCCTTTCGCCCTTGCGCAAGGCTCGCTCATCGTGGCGTCGGCGCGGGATCGCGCGGATCTGACGCAATTCGCCCGCCGCGCCAGCGGCTTTCAGCGCCTGGACGCCGCCGCGATCGCGGCGCTCGAGCCTGATCTCGCGGGGCGCTTCGAGCAGGCTTTGTTTTTTCCCGCCGAGGCGCATCTCGATCCCCGCGCGGCCCTCATGGGGCTCGCCGCGCATCTCGCCAAATGCGCCAATGTCGCGCTGCGCTACGGCCTCGACGCCGATAGTTTGCCGCACAACGCCGATTGGACGATCGATTGCCGCGGCCTCGACGCGCGGGACGCGCTTCCCGATCTGCGCGGCGTCAAGGGCGAAATGCTGGTGCTGGCCACGTCCGAAGTGACGCTCGCGCGGCCGGTCCGGCTGCTGCATCCGCGCCATCCGGCCTATATCGTGCCGCGCGGCGACGGGCGCTTCATGATCGGCGCGACCATGATCGAAAATGACGAGCCGGGGCGCATCACCGCGCGGGGGATGCTTGAGCTTCTCGGCGCGGCCTATGCGGTTCATCCGGCTTTCGCGGAGGCGGAAATCGTCGAAACCGGCGCCGGCGTGCGCCCGGCCTTTCGCGACAATCTTCCGCGCCTGCGCGTCGAGGGCCGCACGATTTACGTCAACGGCTTGTACCGGCATGGCTTTTTGCTTAGCCCCGCCTTAGCGCGCCGGGCCGTCCTCCTCGTGCGCGACGGCGCCCATTTTCCCGAGGTGATGGATGCGGATAGAGGTCAACGGCGAATCGCGTGACGTCGCGGCGACGACGCTCGCCGGCCTGCTCCGCGAGCTCGATTTCGCGGAAAGCGCCGTCGCGACGGCGCTGAACCGGGCGTTTGTGCGCAAATCCGAACGCGCCGCGGCGAGGCTATATGAGGGCGACGCGGTCGAGATCCTCACCCCGCGCCAAGGCGGCTGAAACGGACCCGAAATGGATAAAGCAAGCCTCACCCTATACGGCGTCACGCTCGCCTCGCGCCTGATCGTGGGGACCGCGCAATATCCCTCGCCGGCCATTCTCGCCGAGGCGATCGCGGCCGCCAAGGCCGAGATCGTGACCGTTTCGCTGCGGCGCAGAGTCCGGCGCAAGCCGCGCGGGGGAAAATTTCTGGGCGCTGATCCGCGCGCTCGGGGTCAGGGTTCTGCCGAACACGGCGGGATGCCGGACCGCGAAGGAAGCCGTGACCACGGCGCAAATGGCGCGCGAAGTCTTCGACACGTCCTGGATCAAGCTCGAAGTGATCGGCGAGGAAGATACGCTGCAGCCCGATGTTTTCGGGCTCGTCGAGGCCGCGGCCATCCTCGCGCGGGACGGTTTTCAGGTCTTTCCCTACACGACGGAGGATCTCGTCGTCGCCGAAAAGCTTCTCGGCGCGGGCTGCGAGGTGCTGATGCCCTGGGGCGCGCCGATCGGCTCGGGGCGCGGGCTCAACAATCCCTATGGGTTGAAGGCCTTGCGAGCGCATTTCCCGGATACGCCGCTTATTATCGACGCCGGCGTCGGGACCCCCTCGCATGCGGCGGCGGCGATGGAGCTCGGCTATGACGCGGTCCTGCTCAATACCGCGATCGCCAAGGCGGGCGACCCTGTCGCCATGGCCCGCGCCTTCGCGCTCGCTGTCGAGGCCGGGCGCCTCGGCCATCTCGCCGATCCGATCGAGCCGCGCGACATGGCCGCGCCGTCCACCCCGGTGATCGGGCGGGCCTTCACAGATCTCGCCCGTGCTTGACCCGTTTTATCTCATCGTCGACAGCGCCGCCTGGATCGCGCGGCTTCTGCCCTGCGGCGTGCGGCTCGTGCAATTGCGCGTCAAGGACGCGCCGGAGGCGCGGATCAAGGCCGAGATCGCCGAAGCCAAGGCGCTCTGCGCCGGCGCGGGCGCGCAGCTCATTGTCAACGATTATTGGCGCGAAGCCATGGACGCGGGCTGCGATTTCATCCATCTCGGCCAGACCGACCTCGCTGCGGCGGACCTTGGCGCGATCCGCCGCGCCAGGCTGAAGCTTGGCATCTCAACTCATGACGAGGCGGAGCTCGCCCGCGCGCTCGAGGCCGAGCCAGATTATGTCGCGCTCGGGCCGATCTATCCGACGCTCCTGAAGCAAATGGCTTTTCAGCCGCAGGGCCTGCCCCGCCTCGCCGAATGGAAACGGAAGATCGGCGCGATTCCCCTGGTCGGGATAGGCGGCGTGACTTTGGAGCGGGTCGCTGGCGTGCTCGAAGCCGGCGCCGACAGCGCGGCGGTGGTGACCGACATTACGCGGAGCGCCGACCCGGAGCGGCGCGCGCGGGACTGGGCAAGCGCGACGCGGCGGTTCGCAAAAGCTGAAGGCTAAGTCCCTAAGCGCGAACCGCAACGCCGCGAATGAATGCAAAGCCGCCGCCGACCAAGGCGTCGAGCCGACCTTCTTTTGGTTATATATATAGACCAGGCGGAACAATTTTGTTCCAATTATGTTGTAAATTTGCAAAATTCATTGCTGGGACGACGAACTCGTGGAATATTTGGTAAATTGTTATTTTACGCCAATTGCACTCGATGTTGTCGTCAAATCCTTCGGCGAGCTTCCTTAAGGGAGACGATGCCATGCGCAGATTTTTTGCCGCGTTTTTTTTAGCAATAGCTTTGTCCGTAGCAAGTCCCGCGATTGCCTGCCCGCCGGGGACCCATTCGTGTGGCCCGGCGTGCTGCCCCAACTGAACGACGCCGCGAGCCGGAAGAGTCCAACCGCGTAGCAATATACCAACCTGGACGAGGTTCTATAGATCGTGGACGCAAGGTCCTTAATGGGGGACTGCCATGCATAAGTCATTTATAATTATATTCGTCTCAGCAATATTTTTGAGCAGCTTAATATATAGTATAATTTTGTCTCTTGCACAAGATCAGGACGAATTAGTTGTCGCCCTGCGCGACAATTCGTTTTTGCCCATAAAGCCGCCTTCTAAATTGCATACGGTCGGCGCCATTTATTATATCGAGCCAACTTCGGGCAGGTTTACAAAATTGTGCTCGCCTGAAAATGAAATTTCAAAGGATGCCGTTCGGAAGTCTCCTGGGCCCGTCATAAGCGGCACTCTTACCTTACAAGGCGCCTATCTTTCCAATATGGACGCAAGCATGGATAAATCGCTTGGCGCAAAAAGCGCTATCGATGATCAAAGATCATATAAACTCGATTTTAAATTAACGAATGTGACAATTTACGAAATAGATATTGATTCCGGCAAAGGCTTGTTAGATAAGCTAATGAATAGAAAAGATTGCGCTGATACAGTAACAAAGTATTGGCATTTGAACGGATATATATGCCAAGATACCCAACTCCTCGTGGCGACGGCTTTATTCGATCAGAATTCGGAGTTTAGCTCCGGCGTAAAGCTGGATGCCAAAAAGGCGGCGCTGGCCGCTGCTATCGGGGCTACATTAGATGGGCGCCTGAGCGGCGGCGAAGGGCGGTCAGTGGCTGGAGAGGGCCTGCAATGGGGCATGCAGGTCCCACCTTTGTGCATCACGCCGCCCTGGGCGAAATTCCCTCGCACGTTCCCACGCAGTAATTTCGATAGCGTATTGAACTTCATAAAGTTCAATTTCATAGAGCCGCTTCTTCCGGCTTCCCCGTCGACTTGAGCCTACGCATAAACGCGAACGCTATAGTCGGACCTGGCGCCGGTTAGATGCAATCCGTCAAAGGAAGCGGCCTCCGACGAGGCCTCCGTCATTTGCAAAACGCATCCTGGAACGCGGCGACCTTCTCCGGCTTGTCGAGGCCTTTCTTCGGGTTCCAGTTCTTGGCGGCGAAGAAGCCGCGCACGTCGATGGTGACTTCCTCGCCGCGGAGATACCAGCGCTCGACGCCGTCGGGGCTGATCACCGCCGGGCCGTCGGCGCGATGAACCTTGCCGTCCTCGAACCAGATCTCCGTATCGACATAGACGTAATAGCCGAGCAATCGGCCCATATCGTCCTGGTTGACTTCATCCACCAATTTCTTTTCGGCCACAGTCAATCTCTCCCATTCGCGCCCTGAAGCAAGCTTGCGCGCCGCAGAGGCGGGCTGCGCGTCTCGGGTCCTCTTAGCAGATTGCGAGCCAGAGAAACATTTGCGGCGCATCGCCGCGCCTCACCTCGCCGGCGGCTTCTTCTCGACGTGGCGAAAGCTCCATTCGACCTCCACGTCGGCGTCCGCCTGCCCGTGAATGACGATCTGGGCGCAGGCCCGCGGCCCGTCGGGAGCCGCGAAAAAAATGCTCTCCTCGATCTCGGCGGGCCAAGCCGCCGTCTCGAACAGCCAGCGGCGACCATTCGGCAGGACGCAAAGCACGGCGTGGCCCTCGCGCACCCGCTTCAGCCGCACGCTCGGATGAATGTGAAAGCGCACGGCGAAGGGGCAGCTTTCGGCCGATCCCGCGGCCTCGACGCGGCGCAGGCGGTCGGCGCCTTCGAGCAGCTTGCCGTCCTTGCGCAGCCCGATGCGGCGCTGATGGACGAGGCCGAACCGCGGCTGATACCCATTATGCGCGACGATGATCATCGTCCCGAATGATGTGTCTCGGCGCTCGACCTCGACATTGTCCGGCCCGGACACCAATTCGTCGCCGAGCCATTTGGCGAATCCGGCGTGAAAGGCGAAACGGCACGAGGACGTGTCGTCCACGACAAGCGTCGAATGCGCCGCCGTCATGCGCGCCGCTTCGCGCCCGGCGGCGCGATTGGCGTCGGGCGCGCCGCAATTTATGATCAGCCGTTGCGCGCCGACCGAAAGCTCGAAGGACGCGCATCCCGCATGCGCGCGGTTGGAAAAAGCCCGCGGCGGCGGCGCGCCTGCGTCCAACACCAAAATCGCCTCCTGCGCCTCGATGCGCTGATAGCCGGAATGCGGCGCATTGGCGAGCGCCTGGGCGCGCACGTCGTCATAGGCGAGAACGGTCGCGAGCTGCTCGGGCGCCGTCACGCCCATGCCGTTGAACAGGGCGAGCGCGCCGTCCCCGTGACGGAACAGGCGGAGCATGGGCATCATCCGGTCGATCGCATTGAGAAGCTGGGCCGGGGTCTGCAGCCCGCGCGCGGCATAGACTTGGCGCAAAGGAAGCAAATCGAGAAGGAGGTCGATCAGGATTTGCGGATTGCGGCTGACATGGCCGCCGTCGGGAAGCACCTGGCGCTCGAGTTCATCGACGAGCCGCTTGGTGGTCCTTTGCTGCGCCTTGCCGGGCGGTTCCGTGCAAAGCGAAAGCTCGGCGAGCGCGATCGCGACGATCAAGCGCTGCTCGCCTTCAAGCCCCTCCGCCATTTTGCGTTCGAGAAAAGCCTGGGCGCGGCCGATGCCCTTCATGAAACGGCGGTAAAAGGCCCTGTCCGCGCCTTCGAGGATGATCGGCGATTGCGACAGCCAGGCGAGCAGGCGGCGCGCCGCGACCTGCGGCTCCCAGGCCGGGGTTTGGCTGGGTTTCCCGGCCAAGCTCAAAAAATCGTCGACGAGGGCGCGGGCGTTGGCGCGCGCGACGGCGGTGTCGGCGGCGCGCAAATGGCGCAGCCAGCTGAAGCTCGCGAGCGCCCGCGCCCAGGCCGGGGAGCCAGGCTCCAACTCGAACGGCGAGCGGCCATGCGCGTTGACGATTTTGCCGGCGAAGGCGAAATAGCCGGCGTAGACATCGGCGGCGAGCGTCGGATCGCTTGTTCTGATGTCCTGCGGCGCGATCAGCAGCCGTTCCGGCGGTCGCCGCCGCAATCCCACCAGGACCCATAGGGGCGCCCCGAGGCTTCGCCATAAGACGGTCGCCCCCCGCGCGGCGAGCAGCCCGACCACGCGCAACCGGTCCTTGAATATCGCGCCGGCCACGGGGTTCGCCTCCTCGCTCGCGCGCCCGCTGGCGGCCTCGCGCCGCCGGGCCGCCGAAATGTTTTTGCGGCGCGCTTATTGGGGATTGCTTGCGAAACGCGCCCAGAACGTTGCGTTATCGTCTAAAATCCTGTCCGCTTTATTAACCGCATTAACCGCAACGGATCAGGCGCGCCGCGAAAAATCCGTCGAGGCCGGACAGGCGCGGCTCGGAGGCCGGAAGATGCGATGGCAAAGTCCGCAATTCGCCATTTTCATTCAGGAGCTCGGGCAAGCCGCCCACTTCCTCCGCGCGGATCGGCGCGCGCGCCACATCGGGATTGCGCCGAAGCAGCGCGGCGATCTGCGCTTCGCCCTCCTCAGGCTCGATCGAGCAGGTGCAATAGACGATCGCGCCGCCGGGCTTCACGAGTTCGACCGCCTTGTCGAGCATGCGCGACTAAGTCGCGGCCAGCGCGGCTATGTCGCTCGGCTTTTTGGTCCAGGCGATGTCGGGGTGGCGCCTGATCGTCCCGGTCGCAAGGCATGGCGCATCGACGAGGACCGCGTCGAAGGGCGCGGCCTTCAGGGTCGCTATATCGGCGACGATCACGTCGGCATGGAGACGCAGCCGCTCAAAATTGGCGGCGAGCCGCTTCAGTCTTTCCGCCGAACGGTCGATGGCGACGACCTCGACGCCGGCCGCCGCGAGCTGCGCCGCCTTGCCGCCCGGAGCCGCGCAAAAATCAGCGACCCTTCGCCCCGGCCCGACCTGGAGCAGCCGGGCGGGCAAGGCCGCCGCCGCGTCTTGAACCCACCATTCGCCCTCGGCGTAGCCGGCGAGTTCGGCGATCGGCAGATGCGTCATAAGGCGCAGCGATCCGGTCGGCAAAAGCCGCGCGCCGAGCCGCTCGGCCCAATCCTCCGGATCGGCCTTGACCGTGAGATCGAGCGTCGGCTCGCAGCGATTGGCGGCCGCGATGGCGCGGGCGAGATCCTCGCCATAGGTCTTGCGCCAGCGCGCCGCAAGCCAGGGCGGGGTATCATGATCGAGCGGATCGCTTTGCGCGAGGATCCGCTCGCGCTCCCGCGCGAGATTGCGCAGGACGCCATTGACGAGCGCAGCGTAGGGCGCGGTCTTGGACTCGAGCCGCGCCATGCGCACGGCGAGGTCGACGGCGGCGTGATCGGGGACGTCAAGGAAAAGAATTTGCGCGGCCGCCGCGATCAAGGCCCATTCGAGATGCGCGATCTGGCGCGGCAGACCCTTTTCCAGAAGCTCGGACAGCGCCGAGCGGATCGTACCGAGCCGGCGCAGCGCGACGGTGACGATCGAGCGCGCCAAGGCGACGTCGCGGGCGTCGAGACCGCCGAGGCGCGCGGGAATGGCCCGCGCGGAAAAGCATTCCTCAAGGGAATGCGCCTTGGCGACAATATCGGACAATATTGCGGCGGCGGCGATGCGGACCGGCAGGCCCGGATGCTGCTCGGCCTCGAGCCTCTGCGCCTCCGCCGAGCCGATCTGGCCGGGGCGGCTCAATGACGCTTTGCGGGTCCGCCGCCGATCGGTCGGCGGCCGCGGAGGCGCGTTCAAGATCGAGCTCCGCTGCGAAGGCTCTGGCGAAGAATCATATGCATTTGTAGCACGATCGCCTAAACTTTATCGTGGGATTTGTTCGTGGTTTAAAGCGAAAATATGCGTTTCCGAGGCGATCGTAATGGAAGAATCGAAAGATTCGAAGACAAAGGGAGCGCGGGACGGGCCTGGCAAGGCCTTGCCGCCCGCAGCCCAGCGCGCGCTCGCCGAGGCCGAAGAGCGCCGCCGGCTGGCCGCGCTGACCCCGCGCTCACGGCCCAGGGAGATCAACGGCCGCGACGGCCCCGAGCCAGCCCGCTATGGCGACTGGGAGGTCAAGGGCATCGCCAGCGATTTTTAAAAGGTCGTTCGCCCGGCGATGAGCGCGCGCGAAATGCGGCGCTCCGCCCTACCCGCTCAATCCCCCGAGCAATGTCGGCAGGTCGAGCGGGCGAAAGCCATAATGCGAGAGCCAGCGTATGTCGGCCTCGAAGAAGGCGCGAAGGTCTGGCATTCCATATTTCAGCATCGCGATCCGGTCGATCCCCATGCCCCAGGCGAAGCCCTGGTAGACGTCGGGATCGAGCCCGCAATTTCGCAGCACATTCGGATGCACCATGCCGCAGCCGAGAATTTCAAGCCAATCCTCGCCTTCGCCGAATCTGATTTCGCCATCCTTGCGGGCGCATTGGATATCGACCTCCATCGACGGCTCGGTGAACGGAAAGTAACTGGGCCGAAAGCGCATCTTGACGTCGCTCACCTCGAAGAAGGCCTTGCAGAACTCTTCCAGAATCCATTTCAGATGGCCGAGATTGGCGGAACGGTCGATGACGAGGCCTTCGACCTGGTGAAACATCGGCGTATGCGTCTGGTCCGAATCGCAGCGATAGGTGCGCCCCGGACAAATCACCCGGATCGGCGGCTTTTGCGCCAGCATGGTGCGCACCTGGACCGGGCTCGTATGCGTCCGCAGCACCTTGCGGCGGCCCTCGGGGTCGGGTTTGAAGAAAAACGTGTCGTGCATGTCGCGCGCCGGGTGGTCCGGCGGGAAGTTCAGCCTGGTGAAATTATAGTCGTCGGATTCGATGTCCGGCCCTTCGGCGATGGCGAAGCCCATATCGGCGAAGATGGCCGCAAGTTCGTCCATGACTTGCGTCACCGGGTGGATGCGGCCGGCCTCAAGCGGCGTCCCGCGCCGGCAGGGTCACATCGACGGTCTCGGCGACGAGCCTTGCTTCGAGCGCGGCTTCCTTCAAAAGTGTTTTCCGCGCCGCCAAGGCTTCGGTCACCTCGTCTTTCAGAGCGTTGATCGCCGCGCCTTGGGTCTTGCGTTCCTCGGGCGCATTTTGCCGAGCGGCAAGCAACGCCGAAATCGATCCCTTTTTGCCGAGCGCCGCGACCCGCGCCGTCTCGAGCGCCGCCTCGTCGGCCGCCGCCGCGATCTCGGCGAGAACTTGCGCTTGGAGAGCCTTCAGGTCGGACATGGCTTGGGTTCGTTTCAATTGGCTTGGGAGCGCTTTGCGATCGGATAGAATTGTCTGATCGAAAAAGAATTGCTCGAGATCAAAGCGTTGTAGGCGGTGGTCCCGCTACCTGACAACGCGTTCCGATCGGATGGAATGATCGAACCGATAAGAACTCACTCCAGATCATTAAGTTGGAGCATGTTCTCATGAGACATCGGATATATCCGATGTCTTAATGTCGAAAAAGTCGGTCAAGTTTTTCGGAACATGCTCTATGGCATGGGAGCGGGCGTCGCTTCAAGCCGGGCCGGCCGGCAATTTCAGCAAACACCAAAAACCGGTCGTAACGG
>CAWESJ010000021.1:0-3225 GCA_963811015.1 uncultured Alphaproteobacteria bacterium
TAGCGCTCCTTGACCGCGCCATAGCCGCGAATGCGTTGCGGCAGCGCAGCCAGCTCGATGGCGATAGCGAGAGTGTCCGGACGAAGCGCCGGCAGAATTTCGGAAATCAGGTCTTCGTATTCGAGGACCAGCCTGCGCTCCAATTGCCGATCTGGCGAACCGCGGAACGGATCGAACGGCGTCCCGCGCAGGAACCGGAGCGCGGCCATAACACGCAGGACCCAGATCATGCCGCGGCCGAATCGGCGCTTGCGCGGACCATGAGCCGCCTGCTCCGGGTGACGAGAGGATCGGCGGCGCGAAATGAAAGGCGAACTGGTAATCGCCTTCGAATGTCGCCTCCAGTTTTTCACGAAAGCCCGGCTTCGTATAAAGCCGAGCGACCTCGTATTCGTCCTTGGCTGCGAGCAATTTGAAATAGCCAAGGGCGAAGGCGCGCGTCAGCTTTTCGGCCGCTCCGCCAATGCGCGCTTCGGCCGCGCGGATATCAGCGACGCGCGCCAGGAAGCGCGCGGAATATTTGTCGTTCCGATAGGCCCGCAATTCCCCCGCCAGGGCGTCGATCATGTCGTTCAGCGGCCGCTCGGCGATGGGTTGGCGCTGCTCGGCTTCGCGGCGCAAACCGGCCGCGCGTTCGACGGCGGCATAATCCTGCGCGGCGCGGCGTCCCCAGTGGAAGGCGTTTCGGTTCTGCTGGACGGCGACGCCAAGGTTTTCAATCGCCTGCACAATCGAGGCGCCACGCAAGGGCAGCAAACCCTTCTGGAAGGCGTAACCGAGCAGGAAGGGATTGGTGGCAATCGAATCGCCCAGCAACGCCGTGGCGAGGCGCGACCCCGGCAGAAAATCGGCGCGACGGGCGCCGCAGGCCTCGGCAATCACCTTTTCCATCATCTCATGCGGAAAAACCGGATCGGGATGCGCGGCAAGATCGCCTGTCCTGGCCTGCGCCGCGAACGCGCGGACGAATTCGCTGGTGATCGAGAAGTCATTGTTGACGACCGCTCGCGTATAGTTCGGGCGCAGTTTGAAGATCGTATCGGGCGAGGCCGACACGACGAGGTCGCAGCCGATCAGCGCGTCCGTTTCGCCCGAGGAATGCGGGTCGCGTGCAGTCGGCCTCGGCCTGCGCGATGCGGACATGGCGCGTCACCGCGCCGTACTTCTGGCTAGGCCCGTCATGTCGAGATTGAGCTGACGATCCTGTTCGAGTAGCCGCGGCGACCGCCGAGCGTCCGGCTCCAATCGTGACGACGCCCGTGCCGCCGATCCCGTGACGAGAATGCTGCAGGGCTCGCCGAGTCGGCGCGCCGGCTCGGGACGCCGGCAGGCTTGCGATCAGGCGAGATGTTCTCGCCGCCGGCGCGACGCAGGCGGCCGCCGTGGACGGTGACGAAGCTTGGGCAGAACCCCTCGACGCAGGAAAAATCCTTGTTGCAGCTCGACTGGTTGATGCGCCGCTTGCGGCCGAATTCGGTCTCGACCGGCTTGACTGCCATGCAATTGGATTGCGCGGAGCAGTCGCCGCAATTTTCGCAGACGCGGTCGTTGATGAAGGCGCGCAAGGCGGGTCCGGATAACGCGCCGCGCTTGCGGCGGCGGCGCTTTTCGGCGGCGCAGGCCTGGTCGTAGATAATGACGGAGACGCCCTGGAATCGCGCAGAATTCCGCTGCACCTCGTCCAACTCATGCGCGATCGCGACGGCTGACGCCGCCGGGCAACAGCGCCCGGCCCGATATTGTCTCGGGATCGTCCGACGACGACGACATCGCCGACGCCTTCCGCCAGCAAGCTGGCGCGCGATCTCGGCACGGTCAGGCCGCCTTCGACCGGCTGGCCGCCGGTCATCGCGACCGCGTCGTTGAAGAGGATCTTGTAGGTGATCGGGTTTTCGCCGCCACCGCCTGCGCGGATCGCCAGCAGGCCCGAATGCTGGTAGGTGCCGTCGCCGAGATTGGCGAACACGTGTTGTGCTGGTGAAGGGCGCCTGGCCGATCCAGGCCGCGCCCTCGCCGCCCATCTGCGAGAAGGTCTGCGTGTGTCTGCGGTTCAGCCAGATCGCCATGTAATGGCAGCCGATGCCGGCGAGCGCGCGGCTGCCCTCCGGCAGGTTTAGGGTCGAGGTGTTGTGCGGGCAGCCGGAACAATAATGCGGCACCCGCAGCGGCATGGCCTTCAGCGCCGTGGCGCTTCTCTCGTTGGCGTTCAGCACCGCCAGTTTTTCCGCCAGCGAATCGTCCTTGTGAAAGCGCGCGATGCGGGCGGCGACAACGCGCGCAATGATCGCGGGGCTCAGTTCGCCGGCGGCGGGCAATTGCCAGTCTTGTTGCGGCAGCTCCCATTCGCCCTTGTCGGCATATTTTCCGATCACGCGAGGACGGACGTCGTCGCGCCAGTTGTAAAGCTGCTCCTTGAGTTGATATTCGATCAGCTGGCGCTTTTCCTCGACGACCAGGATTTCCTCGAGCCCTTCCGCGAAATGGCGGATTCCCTCCGGGTCGAGCGGCCAGTTCATCCCGACCTTGTAGACGCGCAGGCCGAGTTCGGCGGCGCGGCGCTCGTCGATGTCGAGGTCGTCGAGCGCCTGTCGCAGGTCGAGATAGGATTTGCCGGTGGCGACGATGCCAAGCCGCGCATTGGGGCTGTCGATGACGACCCGGTCGAGCCGGTTAGCCCGCGCATAAGCCATCGCGGCGTAGACCTTGTAATGCTGCAGCCGCAATTCCTGATCCTGCGGCGCGTCGGGCCACCTGATGTTGAGGCCGCCGGGCGGCAAGGCGAAATCCGCGGGCAGGACGGACCGGATGCGGAACGGGTCGAGCAGAACGCTGGCCGCGCTCTCGACCGTGTCCGCCGTCGCCTTCAGCGCCACCCAGCAGCCCGAATAGCGCGACATCGCCCAGCCGTGCAGGCCGAAATCCAGATATTCCTGCACGCTGGAGGGGTTGAGGACCGGGATCATCGCGGCGGCGAACATGTGTTCGCTCTGATGCGGCAAGGTCGACGAGCGCGCCGCGTGATCGTCGCCCGCGATGGCCAGCACGCCGCCCCATGGCGACGTTCCCGCCGCATTGGCGTGTTTCAGCACGTCCATGCTGCGGTCGACGCCGGGACCCTTGCCGTACCACATCGCGAAGACGCCGTCGTAAAGCGCGCCTTCGAAAAAATTGACCTGTTGCGATCCCCAGACGGCGGTGGCCGCCAGATCCTCGTTCAGGCCGGGC
>CAWESJ010000022.1:0-4569 GCA_963811015.1 uncultured Alphaproteobacteria bacterium
GGACTCAGAGAGCGAAACTGGACCGCGAGGAAACCACCGTTCGCGCTCCCATAAGCGGCCTCATCGGACGGGTGGAGGTTTCGGTGGGCAACTATGTGGGACGCGGAGAGTCCAACCGGCTCGCCACCATTTCCCAGTTGGATCCGATCTACGTGGGCTTCGGCATTTCCGAAACGCTCTACTTACACACGGTTGACAAGGTGGACCGCCAGGCACTGGAGCGCATCGAACTGATTCTCTCCGACAACAGCACGTACCCTTTCCGCGGCCGGTACAGGAACATCGCGCGCGCCGTGGACGAGAAGACCGGAACCCTTCAGGTGGAGGCGGAATTCCCCAATCCCAGAGAGCAACACCAACGAACTCAATACGTACATAACACAACCACGCATTGCTCCTCTCGAAGCCCTTCCACCTCAAGGATCTCGTCAACGAGGTGCAAAAGCTGCTCAACGGCTAGAGCTTTTGCTCCCGGGCGAGGCGGCTCAATGGGCGGAGCAGCACGGCGGGCCGTCTTGTTCGGGCGAATCGCCTTTCGCGAGGTCCTTGTAGGCTTTGAACGCCTTCAGCGCCCACATCTCGCCGACGCAGCCGCCCATGGCGCAGGCGATCGCGAGGATCTCGCCGACCTCGGCCTCGGCGGCGCCCAATTGCGCCGCCCGCCACATATAGAATTTGAGGCAAGGCTCGCAGCGCGCCGAGATCGCCCAGAGCGCCGCCGCCAAGGCCTTCAGCCGCGCGGGCAGCGCGGCATCGGAGAAAATCGCCTCCTCGCGCATTTTGGCGATATGCGCCGCGGCGCCTTTGGTGACCTTGCTGAACTCGGCGGTCAACGCCAAGGCTGGGTCGATGTCGGCAGGCTGCATGGCTTTGACCTTGGTTACGCGCCAGGGGCGCAAGCGGCCGCGATCGAAGGGCGGCGTCGCCATTAATCGCAAATTTAGGGTAAACGCCTTAAAAACGCACGGATTGAAACCGCCAATCCGCCCGGGAGCCATTGGCGCCATCGCGCCATATGCCGCCGAGCTTGCGCAGGAGGACGTCCAATTCAATCGGTTTCGCTTTATTTCCCAAAGCTGCGATCGCTCCTGTCTTGCGCGGCGCTTTTGGCGCTTTGCGTCGCCGGCCTTCCGAGCGCGGCCTCCGCCGGTAACTTCGCCGAGTGCCTTTCGGGCCTTCGCGTCGCGGCTCGGGCGGCCGGCGTCGATGACGCTTCCTTCGACAAGGCGACGCGCGGCCTTGAGCCCAATCCGGAGATTTTCGCCTTCGCCCAGGCGCAGCCCGAGTTCAAGACGCCGATCTGGGATTATCTCGCCGGCCTCGTCGATGAGGAAAGGGTCAGCGACGGGCGCGCCATGATGCAGCGCTGGGGTCAGGCGCTTGCGACGGCCGAAGGCCGTTTCGGCGTCGACAAGGCGACGATCACGGCGGTTTGGGGCGTCGAATCGGATTATGGCCGCAGCTTTGGGGCGCGGCCGGTGATCCAATCGCTCGCGACCCTTTCATGCGGGGGCACGCGGCAGGCCTATTTTCGCTCCGAATTCATCGCCGCGGTGAAAATCGTCCAGCATGGCGACATCGACCCGGCCCAGTTCAACGGGTCCTGGGCCGGCGCCTTCGGCCACACCCAGTTCATGCCCTCGACCTTCCTGCGCACGGCCGTCGATCTCGACGGCGACGGCCGCAAGGATCTCATCAATTCCGTCCCGGACGCGCTCGGCTCGACCGCCAATTATTTGCGCAAGGCGCGGCTGGGTCGCCGGCGTCGGCTGGGGGTTCGAGGTCAGGCTCCCGGCGCATTATTCGGGTCCCTCCGGGCGCACGCGCAAGGAGCCGATGGCGGCCTGGGCCGCGCGGGGCATGACAAAGATCGAGGTTCGCCGCTCGGCCCGGCGGCGCAGCGCCGGACTGCTGATTCTGCCGGCTGGCGCCCGAGGGCCCGGCCTTTCTCGTCACCCGCAATTTCGATGCGATCTATTCTTATAATGCGGCGGAATCCTATGCGCTCGCCATCGCGCTTCTGTCCGATCGCCTGCGCGGAAGGCAGGGCCTCGTCGCCGCCTGGCCGACCAATGATCCCGGCCTCTCCCGCGCCGAGCGGCGGGAGATGCAGACGCTGCTCATGCGGCGCGGCTATGATCTCGACGGCAAGGCCGATGGCGTGATCGGAACCAAGACCAAGCAGGCGATCTCTGATTTTCAGGCGAAATCCGGCCTGTCGCCAAATGGACGCGCCAGCGTCTCGGTGCTGACGGCGCTGCGGGGGCGGTGACGGGCGCTGGTCGCGCTCAAATCACAAAAATCCGGTCCGGCAGCTCATCCAGCCGTTCTCCAGGCGGGAAATGCGCGCTCAGAACCGCGCTGCATTTCTGCACGGCGGCGACGAAGCCGTCGGCGATCCTGCCGTCGCTGACATGGTCGAGCAGGGCGTCGACCGCCTCGCGCCAGACCGCCGGATCGACCTTGTCGGCTATCCCGTCATCGGCGACGATGCGGACGTAATGTTCGGCGAGCGAGACGAAAATCAGGACCCCGGCGCGATTCGCCTTGCGCGCCATGCCGCGAATCATGAATTGCTCCATCGCGGCGCGATGCGCCTCGGCGCGCCGGACCCTGCGCGGGACGAGGAGATGGCGCAGGCCGGACCCCGACGAGACGACGAAAAGAGCGGTGAACAAAAGGACCTGCGCGACCAGGATCCGCTGCACCGAAAATTGCGTGGCGGCGACGAGAATCCAGGGCGCGATCAGGGCTGCGAGCGCGGACCAGGCGGTGGCGTAGGCGAGATAGTCGGAGGAGGCGCGCGCCAGCACGCAGACGATCTCGCCGGAGGTCGCAGCCTCCGCCGCCTTTATCGCCGCGCCGACGCGGCGCTGGTCTTCGTCCGATAGAATCATCACCAGCTCCCCGAGGCGCCGCCGCCGCCGGACGATCCGCCGCCGCCCGAAAATCCGCCGCCGCCGCCGGAGCCGCCCCCCCAGCCGCCGCCGCGCCCGCCCGAACTCATGAGAATGCTGAGCAGAATAGAGAGGAAATCGCCGAGCCCGGACCTCTGTCGCGGCGGCGCCGGGCTGTCCCAGTCATCGCTTCGCCGCGGCCCCCATCGCGCGGATTGGCGCGCGGGATCGCCGCCCTGCGTCTCGTCCCAGCGCGAGAGGCGTGCTTGATTCGCGCCTTGGCGCGGCGCGCGCAGCAGCAGAAAAACGATCAAGGCGAAAAGCCCGAAGGCGATCCAGGGGCCGAGCCTGTCCGCCGCGCTGTCCTGGCGATCGACGCGAAGCTCGGGGCGCTTTTGCCATTCGGCCGAATCCGTTGTCAAAACCGTGATCACATCGTCCACGCCGCGCGCGACCCCGCCGCCATAATCGTCGGCCTTGAAGCGTGGCAGCATCGCATTGGCGATGATGATCTTCGACAAGGCGTCCGTCAGCGTCCCTTCGAGCCCATAGCCGACCTCGATGCGCGCGCGATGCTCCCTGGGCGCGACGAGAAGAAGCACGCCATTGTTTTTCTTGGCCTCGCCGAGCTTCCAGGCGCGAAACAGCGCATTGGCGTAAGGCTCGATCTCCTGGCCGTCGAGAGAGCCGACCGTCGCGACGACGAGCTGAATGCCGGACTTGGCCTCGAGCTGCGCGAGCTTTGCGTCTAGCGCGGCGCGCTCCGCCGCGGGGATGACATTGGCCTGATCGACGACGCGCCCGGAAAGCTGCGGAAAATCCATGGCGGCGGCCAAGCCGCCCAGAAGGAGCAGGGCGATCAGGCTCGCCGCCAGGGTCCGCGCCCGCGCGCATAGGCTGCGCGCTGGCGTCGCTGACCGAATTTGCGAATTTGACGTCAAAATTTCACTTGCGGCGGCGTTTGCGCGGCGTCGCTGGCGGCGAAGGGCGCGAGCGGCTTCGTGCCGGAGAACAATGTTTTCGCCCAAAGGAGCGTCGGAAAAGTCCGCAGCGCCGTGTTGAAGGCTCGCACCGCCTCGATATAGTCCCGCCGCGCGACGGCGATGCGGTTTTCGGTGCCTTCGAGCTGGGATTGCAGGGCGAGGAAATTCTGGTTCGATTTCAGGTCGGGATAATTCTCGCTGACCGCGAGGAGCCGGCCAAGCGCGCCCGACAAGTTGCGCCTGCGCGTCCTGGAATTGCTTGATCTTGTCGGGATCGGTCAGTTGCGAGGCGTCGATATTGATCGGAGGTCGCCTTGGCGCGCGCCTCGACGACGGAGGTCAGCACCTCTTTTTCCTGCTTGGCGTAGCCCTGGACGGTCGCGACCAGATTGGGAATGAGGTCGGCCCGCCTTTGATACTGGTTCTGCACGTCGGCCCATTTTGCCTTGGCGTCCTCGTCAAGGGTCGGGATCGTGTTGTAGCCGCAGCCGGCGACGCTGACGCCGAGGAAAGCCAGGGCGAAGAGGGCGCGCAGGCGCGGCCAAGGCCGCGCCATGCTTTGGTCGCGGCGTCGGTTCAAGGTTACGGTCATGGGGGCGGCCTCCGGCTCTGGCGCATTGACGAGCAGCGCGGTCAAAGCATAACGGTCGAGGCGGGCGAGAGCGACAGCTTTCTCTCAGATCCATGCG
>CAWESJ010000023.1:0-12357 GCA_963811015.1 uncultured Alphaproteobacteria bacterium
GGCGCGGACATGGTCATGGAGGCTGCGTTGCGCGATGAGGCTCGACGCGATAAGCGCTGTGAGCAGAAGTCCGATCGGGCGCGGCGGATCAAGCAAGGCGACGGCCGGCGCGACGAGACAGGCGGCGCCGGCCGCGATCAATACGACGCCGCCGAGCGCGACAAAGCCCAAAGCGCGCCGCGCCGCGAAAGACATGGCCTCTTGGTTGAGGCTTCGGTCTGCGCGCGCGATCAGGGCGCCGATCCAGGCGACCGGATGGCCGATCGCCCGGAACAAAGCGCTCGGATAGCCGAGCCCCGCCTCGATCGCCACGGCGAGCGCCGCCAGCGGAAGGGTCGCATTGAGGTCCATGCTTGGAATTCCAGACAGTGAGGCGCAGGCTGCGTCCGGCGCGGAGCATGGCGGCGATCTCTCGGCGGCGCGGCGCGGCTTTCCGTTTGCGCCCGAGCCCTGGCTCGATCTTTCCACCGGGATAAGCCCTTACGCCTATCCCGTCGGGGATGTGCCAGCCGAGGCATGGACCCGCCTGCCGGACCCGGCGGCCTTGCGCGCCCTCGAAAGCGCGACGTCAAAGCTCTATCGCGCCGGCGACGCCGCGGCAATTGTCGCGGCGCCCGGGACCCAGGCGATCATCGGCTGGCTGCCGCATTTGGCGCCGCATCTCTCGCCGGGCGTCCCCCGCGCGCGCCGCGTCGGGATTTTGGGATTTACCTATTCCGAACATGCGCGCGCCTGGCGCGCGAGCGGCGCCGAGGTCGCGATCGTGGATGAACTCGCCGCGCTCGTCGACAAGGATGTGGCCATTGTGGTCAATCCCAACAATCCGGACGGCCGGCTTGTCGCGGCGCAGGATCTTCTGGCCCTCGCCGGCGCTCTTCGCGCGCATGGCGGCCTGTTGATCGTCGATGAAGCCTTCATGGATTTTCTCGGCCCTCGCGCCAGCGTCATTCCCGACATGCCGACCAAGGGCGTGGTCGCGCTTCGCTCCTTCGGCAAGGCCTATGGCCTGCCGGGGCTTCGCCTCGGCTTCGCGATCGCGCCGGATGCGCTCGCCGCGAGACTGCGTGCGGCGCTTGGGCGCTGGCCGGTGTCGGGGGCGGCGATCGCGATCGGCTCCAAGGCTCTGGCGGACCCGGACTGGCTCAGCGCGACCGGACAAAAGCTCGCGAGCGACGCCGCCGCGCTCGACGAAATCCTCGCCGCGGCGGGTTTCGCCCATGTCGGAGGCAGCCCGCTTTTCCGGCTGGCCGCGCGGCATGACGCCGCGGCGCGATACGAGGCTTTGGCGGGCGCCGGGATCTTGGTCCGGCGCTTCGACGCGCGGCCCTCCTGGCTCCGCTTCGGAATCCCCGGCTGCGAGGCGGACAGGTCGCGCCTGCGCGCGGCGCTTGACGCGGATTGAGCGGCGGCGCTTCGATCGCGCGGGCAACGAACTTAAAGGACGAAAAAGTCTGATGAGCTCAAGATTAAATTCATTCCAATCTAGCTATATTAAAATCGATCTAAAATAGACTTGGCAGCCAATATGCAGGCTGGAAAATAATAGGCTCGAAGTCTTGAACGCAAGCGATTATCTTTGCTACTCATCGAAGGGTCCCGGGGCTGCTTCCGACGGGGAGAAAAATTAATGCGATTGGGCTTTACTTCCATTTGCGCCGCGAGCGCCGTCTTTCTCGCCTGGCCGGTCGCCGCCAAGGAATATCCGATCGGCAAGCCGCAAGAGAAAAACGGCTTGGAGATCGGCGCGGTCTATTTGCAGCCGATCGAGATGGACCCGCCGGACATGATGCGTCCGGCCAAGGACTTCGGACGTGCATCTCGAATCCGACATCAAGGCCGCGAAGAACAATAAGAACGGCTTTGCGCAAGGGGATTGGATCCCCTATCTCTCGGTCGACTATGAGGTGACCAAGCTCGACGACAATCAGACGCTGAAGGGCGCGTTCATGCCCATGGTGGCCAATGACGGACCGCATTATGGCGACAACGTCAAGCTGTTTGGGCCCGGCAAATACCGGCTCCGCTTGACGATCGCGCCGCCGAGCGCCAATCCGCACGCGCATTTCGGCCGGCATGTCGATAAGGAGACGGGCGTCGGACCCTGGTTCGAGGCCTTCACCGTGGATTATGATTTCGTCTATGCCGGCGCGGGCAAGAAGGGCGCGTATTGAACCGCGGGAGGGACCCTAGCTTGCGCAGGAACGCGACGCCTTGCGTCCTCGCCCTCGCCCTCATCCTCTTTGGCGGGCCAGGCGCGCCTCGGGCCGAAGACGAGCCGGCTTTCGCGATCGAGTTTCATGACGGCCGGGTCGCGCCGCAGCGGCTCGAAGTGCCGGCCAACCGGAGGTTCAAGCTCGAATTGCGCAATACCGGGACGACTCCGGCGGAATTCGAAAGCAGCGAATTGCGCAAGGAAAAAGTCATTGCTCCGGATTCGACGGCGATCCTCATCTTCAGGACGCTCGATCCCGGCGAATACGCCTTTTTCGACGATTTTCACCCGGACGCGCCCCAAGCCGTGCTCGTCGCGAAATGAGCCGCGAATTGCATCGCCTATATAATGTCGTAACCGAGACATTTGGCGCAAAGAGCCAGGAGACTGATCAGCCATGACGGCCTTTCGCGCCGCCGACGCCGCCGAGCGCCGCATTGAGCCGGAGTTTTCCCAGGCTGGCGCGCCATCGCGGCGGGGCGCGGCCGCGCGAGGCTTTCACCAGGCCGGCGAATGGCTGCGCCAGCGCCAAACTCTGATCCAGCGCCTCCAATGGGCGGTCGTCCTGGCCTATGTCGTCCTCGTCGCCGCGCCGGCCTTCCTGCCCCTGCCGGGACGAATGGCGCATATTTGGGACAATCTGACGCTTTTCGCGCAATTCGCGTTCTGGGGGATCTGGTGGCCCTTCGTGCTGCTCAGCATGGTCCTGGTCGGACGCGCCTGGTGCGGGCTGTTCTGTCCCGAGGGCGCGATTTCCGAGGCGACGAGCCGATTCGGCAGGGGCTACGCCGTCCCTCGCTGGATCATGTGGAGGGGCTGGCCCTTCGTCGCCTTCGTCTGCACCACGGTCTATGGCCAGATGATCAGCGTCTATCAATATCCAAAGCCGGCGCTTCTGATCCTCGGCGGCTCGACCGCCGGCGCGATCGCCGTCGGCTATCTCTACGGCCGCAACAAAAGGGTCTGGTGCCGCTATCTCTGCCCGGTGAATGGCGTCTTCGGCTTGCTGGCCAAGCTCGCCCCGGTTCATTTCAGCGTCGACCCCGACGCATGGGCCGCCTCGCGCCTGTCCGGCCACGCCCATGCGGCGCCGATCAATTGCGCCCCGCTTGTCCCGATCCGGACAATGAAGGGCGGCTCGGACTGCCATATGTGCGGCCGCTGCAGCAGCTTTCGCGGCGCGATCAGCCTGGCGCCGCGCGCGCCCGACCATGAAATCGTGCATGTCGCGGGAGCGACGCCAAAGCCCGCCGAGACCCTGCTGATCGTCTTCGGCCTTATGGGGGTCGCCGCCGGCGCCTTTCATTGGAGCGTCAGCCCCTGGTTCGTCGCGATCAAGCAAGCGCTCGCCGAACGGCTGATCGACGCTGGCGTCCTCTGGCCTTTGCGGCTGCAGCCGCCCTGGTGGATTCTGACCGACTATCCGGAGGTCAACGACCAACTGACCCTTCTCGACGGCGCCGTGCTCCTCGCCTATATCGCGGCGACGGCGGCGGCGATCGGGGCGGCTGTCTCCCTTTGCCTCTGGGCGGCGGCGCGCAGCCTCGGCCCCTGGTCCCCGGCGCGGTTTCATCACCTCGCCCAGAGCCTCATCCCGATCGCGGCTTGCGGCGTTTTCCTGGGCTTGAGCACGACGACGGTCACGATGCTGCGGGCTGAGGGCTTGGCGCTCGGCTTTGTCGGCTTTCTTCGCGCCGCCTTGCTTGGGGGCTGCGCGCTTTGGTCGATCCGTCTCGGCTGGCGGATCGCCGGCCTGTCCGACCCGGGCGTCGTTCGCCGGTCCGCCGCGGCCTTTTTTGTCGCGCTCGGGACCTTTGTCGGGGTTGGAAGCTGGGCGCTTTTCTTTTGGGTTTGGTGACGGCGCCAAGAGCCTTGTCGCCCCAAGAGCCTTTTTCCACCAACGCGGCGGCGGTCCGCCAAAGACGCATCGCGTCAAGGATCGCGCCGCCGGCGCCTTCGCGGAGACGATGATTTCGCGTCTGAACGCGGTTTGCGACTCCCACGTCGTCAATGCGCCATATCCGTCAAACAGAAGAAAACGGCTTTAAATCGCGCTGTTGGCGATAATTATTGCTGTGTTAAATGGCGTCATGCACAGTTGCGCTGCACAATGCTGCTCAAAATTTGAGAGCGACAGGATTTGGCCGTAGGATTAAAGTCATGAAGGTTGGAATCGATACAGGCAACTGTCAAAAAACTTACCAAGGGGTTAGTGATGTTCGAATTCCAACAATCGCGCGAGGTCCCGAGCCAAGGAAGGCCCTGCAATGGTTGACCTAGACGTCTCGGCCGCTCCGGCGCAAGCTCCCTCTCAGCGCATCCAATTGAGCGAGATCGCCCTGATCGGGGTCTATGAGATCTCGAAGATTCTCACCGCGCCGACGCGGCTGGAGACGACGCTCGCCAATGTCCTCAATCTATTGTCGTCTTTCCTCCAGATGCGGCATGGAACCATCGTGCTCCTGGCCGATGACGGCGCGCCCGAGGTCGCGGTCGGGGCTGGGTGGAGCGAAGACAGCATGTCGCAGGCGCCGCAGCGCTATCCCGAGCGCGCGATCGGCCAAATCGTCGCGACCGACGTGCCGCTCGTCGTCCATAATGTGGCCGATCATGATCTTTTTGACGCCAGCGACGTCGCCGCGCTGACGTCGGACGGCGTGAAAGTCTCCTTCATGGGCGTGCCGATCCGGGCCGGCGACCGCGTCGTCGGCACCCTGACCGTGGACCGCATCTGGGACGGGGAGAGCGTATTTCGTTTCGATTCCGACGTCCGTTTCCTGGTGATGATCGCCAATCTGATCGGCCAGACGGTGAAATTGCACCGGGTCGTCGCGCGCGACCGGGATCGTCTGATCGAGGAGAGCCATCGGCTGCAGAAAGAGATCACCAAGCTGCAGCCGGCGCCCGCGATCAGCGTGAATGCGTCGGGCATTATCGGAGAAAGTCCGGCGATTCGTTCGGTTCTAGACAAAATCGCGATTGTCGCGCGATCCAATGCGACCATGCTTCTTCGCGGCGAGTTCCGGAACCGGCAAGGAATTATTCGCTCGCGCATTGCATGAGATGTCGCCGCGCGCCGCGCGCGCCTTCGTCAAGGTCAATTGCGCCGCGCTCGCTGAAAGCGTCTTGGAATTGGAACTGTTCGGCCATGAGAAAGGGGCTTTCACCGGCGCGGTGGCGACCCGCAAGGGCCGTTTTGAACTCGCTGACGGCGGCACCCTTTTTCTTGACGAAATCGGCGAAATTTCATCGTCGTTCCAGGCCAAGCTTCTGCGCGTGCTGCAGAATGGCGAGTTCGAGCGGGTCGGCGGCACCAAGACCCTGAAGGCCGATGTGCGGCTCATCGCCGCCACGAACAGGAATTTGGAGGAGGCCGTCCGCAACGGGGAATTCCGCGCCGATCTCTACTATCGCATAAGCGTGGTGCCGCTGCTTCTGCCGCCCTTGCGCGAGCGCAGCAGCGACATCCCGCTTCTGGCGGCGCGCTTCCTCGAGCAGTTCAATGAAGAGAACGGCCGCGACCTCGTCTTCAGCAAGCAGGCGATGCAGGTTTTGAAATCGTGCTATTTTCCCGGCAATGTTCGCGAGCTCGAGAATTGCGTTCAGCGCACCGCGACTTTTGCGGCCGAGGCGTCGATCGTCGCTTCGGATTTCGCCTGCGGGCAGGATCAATGCCTCTCGGCGACGCTGTGGAAGGGAAAGGCGTCGAGCGATCCCTGGCCGAAGGCGATCGGCGGGCTCGGACCCTTTTACGCCCCGCCCGCCCCGGTCGACGCCTATCGAGAACCGCCGCCGCCGGCGCAACTCGGGCGTCCGGCTGTGGCTCCCGCTCCTGCCGCCCCCGTCGATCCGGAGCTTTTGGAGCCGGGTTCGGCGGTGTCGCGCAGCGATCCGTTCGACCGCGCCGGGGGCGATGATTTGGAGCGCGCGCGATTGCTCGAGGCGATGGAGAAGTCCGGCTGGGTCCAGGCGAAAGCCGCCCGGATCCTTGGGCTGACGCCGCGTCAAATCGGCTATGCGCTGCGCAAGCACGCCATCGAAATCAAGAAGTTCTGAATCACCGCCTCCCGCCGACCGGCGAAGCCCGCTTGATCATGGGTTCGCCGCGGCCCGGTCGCGCGAAAATAGCAGCCGCGCCTTTCGGACGGACGGCATGCCGCAGCCCGCGCCAGACGCTTGGCCGAAGCCGGGATTGATCCGCCGTCAAATTTGTCGAAGGTCCGACATCGATTTGATCTGGCTGTTTCCGCACCGCCTTCGCGATCATGAGTTTGCGGTAAATCAAGCCGTCGCGCATTGGTACCGAACTTGCTAATTCGCCGGAAGGTTATGTCTGCGCCTTTTGCGGGGCGCCGGCGGCGGGAGAAATGTCACGATCCGCGTCACCAATCTCCCCATGGACGGAGACGGCGCGCGCGACCCATTCGTGATGGCTCTGGGATGCGCGAAGGACTCCCAGACTTTTTATTGAAGGAGAATACGATAAATGGCCTACAAGATCATCGCCTCCCAATGCACGGTCTGCGGCGCGTGTGAATTCGAATGTCCGAACGCCGCGATCTCGTTCAAGAACGAGACCTATGTGATCGACCCCAAGAAATGCACCGAATGCGAGAATGAGTTCGATCATCCGCAATGCGATACGGTTTGCCCCGTGCCGCAGACCTGCGTGCCGGCCTGATCCGCTGACCTTCCGTCGGCCTTTGTCGAAAGGCCGACGTCCTTCTTTATCCAAAATTCCTTATCCAAAATCTCGGGCGTCGTCGGCGAATGAGCGTTGGAGCTCGCATGCGGCGCTGGCTGGCGGTGGGCTCTCGGGCCGTGGGTTTTACGGACTCTTCGGATCTGGGCGGCCCGGGTGCGCTGGCGGTCTTGCCCAAGCCCGGCTTGCCAAAGGCGGCGCCGCCTGATTTGCCGTGTTGAGGCAATGGGCGAAGTGCTTCACGGTCGCGACGCGCTCCGATCGCGATGTCCCCGGTCTCGCAAGCTCCCAACGCCAATCAATCCCGACGCCTTGTCGCTTTGCGCCTGCAGGCCATGCGCCCGCCGGCCTCGCCACGAAAGCCAAGGCCGCCGAAACCAAAGTCCGACAGGCGCTTAATTTCCGCCCTATCTCGCGTCGCGCTCCGCCGGTGGCCTCCTTTCGGGGCGTCGCGCGAGGCCCGCGCCCAATCCGCTCCAGACCCGTTGAGCGCCAAAGCGCGGCCGAATTTGGCGACAATGTCCGCGCGGACCGCGTAACCGGATCGCGTCCCAGAACCCTCCGCCCTCCTATGTTGTCGCCGGTCCGACAAACGCTTCGAAATTTGTCTCGGCTACGAACTTGCGGCGAAATTTGCCGGCGCCGCGAAGGCGCCCCGGGGCCGACCCCGCCCCCTAACGCGGCTTGTCATCTTTCAAACAGGCGCTCTGCGCCACTGGTTGTAAAGACGACGGGATCCAAACGCCCTGGGGACAAGATAAAACCCCCGTTGATTCAACCGTCTAGACTTATTCTATGCGTGGCACGCTAGTTGCTCCCTTTAGCGCAGGCGATCTTGCCGAGCGGGATCGTAATTGAGCTTATCGGCGGCAGAGGGGGTTTGGCGTGGCGCGCCCCTCGAGTACCAATAGGTTCCAAGCCAAAAGCGAGGATCGAACAATGGAATTGACAGAACGCGAGGTCGCTGAAGCGGCCATCCAGGCGGGCGCAAACGCTGACGAGATTATGAAGAAAATGGCCGAGCATAAAGGCTGCGAGACCAATAGCGACGGCGGCAAGAAGGCGAGCTGCGGCACCGAGGCGGGTCAAAACGATCTCGCTCCCGAAATCTGGGAGAAAGTCAAGAACCATCCTTGCTACAGCGAAGAGGCGCATCATCATTACGCCCGCATGCATGTCGCCGTGGCCCCGGCTTGCAACATTCAGTGCAATTACTGCAACCGCAAATATGATTGCGCCAACGAGTCGCGCCCTGGCGTGGTCAGCGAGCGTCTGACGCCCGAGCAGGCCGCGAAGAAGGTTCTGGCGGTCGCCTCCACAATTCCGCAAATGACGGTTCTGGGCATCGCCGGCCCCGGCGATCCGCTCGCCAATCCGGAAAAGACCTTCAAGACCTTCGATCTCATCGCCAAGACCGCTCCGGACATCAAGCTCTGCCTGTCCACGAACGGCCTGACCTTGCCCGACCATGTCGATACGATCGCAAGATATAATGTCGACCATGTCACCATCACCGTGAACATGGTTGACGCCGACGTCGGCGCGAAGATCTATCCCTGGATCTTCTACAAGCATAAACGCTACACCGGCCGCGAGGCGGCGCAGATCCTGACCGATCGTCAGATGCAGGGTCTGGAAATGCTCACCGCGCGCGGAATTCTGTCGAAGATCAATTCGGTCATGATTCCGGGCGTCAACGACCAGCATCTCGTCGAGGTGAACAAGGCCGTCAAGTCGCGCGGCGCGTTCCTGCATAACATCATGCCTTTGATCTCGGCCGCCGAGCATGGCACGGTGTTCGGCCTCACCGGGCAGCGCGGCCCGACGGCGCAAGAGCTCAAGCGCCTGCAGGATAGCTGCGAAGGCGAGATGAACATGATGCGTCACTGCCGTCAGTGCCGCGCCGACGCCGTCGGCCTTCTCGGCGAAGACCGCAGCGCGGAATTCACCACCGAAAAGATCATGGAGATGGACGTCAATTACGACCTTGCGACTCGCCAAGCCTATCAGGCCAAGGTCGAGGAAGAGCGTATGGCGGTCTCCGGCGCGAAGGCGAGCGAGCTCCAGATTCTTGCCGGCGTTGAGAGCGACATCAAGATCTTGATCGCGGTGGCGACCAAGGGAAGCGGTCGCATCAACGAGCATTTTGGTCATGCCGCCGAGTTCCAGATCTATGAGCTGAGCACCGGCAAGGGCGCTCACTTCATCGGCCATCGCCGCGTCGATCTTTATTGCCAGGGCGGTTATGGCGAGGAAGATGCGCTTGAGACCGTGATCCGCGCGATCAAGGACTGTCATGCGGTCTTCGTCGCCAAGATCGGCGGCTGCCCCAAGAAGGATCTTCTGGCGGCTGGCATTGAAGCGGTCGATGAGTTCGCGCATGAATTCATCGAGAAATCCGCGATCACCTACTTCAAGCGCTATCTTGAAGGCGTCAAGGACGGCTCGATCGTCCATGTCGAAAAGGGCGATGCGGAAATCCGGCCCGGCGAAGTGGCTGTCGACGTCGCTGCTGTCGCGGCCGAATAATTCGCCTGGCGCCTCTGCGTCACAAGGTTCGGGGCGCGCCAAGCGCGCGCCCCGGCTCATAGAGGAGCGGCTTAATCATGTCGTTGAAAATTGCGGTCTCCTGTGTAAACTGCTCGGCTTGCGAGGCTGAGTGTCCCAATGAAGCGATCAGCGCGGGCGAAGGAATCTACTTGATCGATCCGGCGAAATGCACGGAATGCATCGGATTTCATGATGATCCGCAATGCGCCTTGATTTGCCCGGTTGAAGAGACCTGCGTAGTCGATGAGAATTATCCTCGTTATCAACCGGCGGCCTGAACATGCAAGATTTGAACGTGACTCTTACGCCTACAGCCGACAAATTCATCCGTCGCATGCTGCGTTTCGATGGCGGTCCCGGCAGCGGCCTGCGGCTTATCGTGTCTCCCGGCGGATGTTCGGGCCTTTCGGCCGAGTTCAGCGTCGAGGCGGCGCCGGCCAGCGGTGACACTGTGCATGAATATAATGGCCTGAAGTTCTTTCTTCCGGCTCAAAGCCGGCTTTTGCTGCAGGGCGTGACCATGGACTTCGTCGAGACGGCGACCTCCGCGGGGTTGAAGTTTCACGATCCGAAAAATGTTTCGACCTGCGGCAGCCATGGCGCGCCGAGCGTCGAGCATGAACATGCGCATGAGCATTGAAAAGAGGCGGGGGTGTCGCTGACGACAGGCCGCGAAGAGGCGGCAGGATCGCTCCAGGAAGTCGAAGCGCTGCTTGGGGCCGGCCTGCCGCGTGATGCAGCGGAGCATTTGAACCAGGCCGCGATTCTCTATGCGCAGGACGTTGTGGCCTTGGATCACCTTCGTCAGGCGGAAGCTCTCGCGCCCGGTCATCCGGCGGTGCTTATCGGCCTTTATCGCTTCTATTTTTACAAAGGGCGGCTTACGGAATGCCTTGAAGTCGCCAGGATATGTCTGCTGGAGGCCGCGCATTACAACAATCTCGCGGAGGATTGGCGGCAGGTTCAGAGCGGCGACGCGGATTTTGGCAGCTATGACGCCATGGTCCCGCGCTTTTATCTCTTCGTCCTGAAGGGCTACGCCTATCTCCAGATGCGGCTCGGCAATCTTGATGAAGGCGTGGCCGCGGCGATGAAATTGCTTGAGCTCGACGCGACCGACAAGATCGGAGCGACGGTCCTGCTTGAGGTCCATCAACGCATGGAGCGGGCGGATGAAGAGTGAAATCGACGAGGCTCGGGATTTTGCGGGCAAAGAAATCGATTGCGGGCAATGCTTCTACCAAGATCTGCAGCGTCAGGGTAAATGCCAGCCGAAAATGGCCTGCGTGAAGGACCGTTACGCCCGCCGCATCGACCGCTTTTTCGATTGGAATCCCACGCTCGCCAATGATCATTTGGCGGATGAATATTTTGAAGCGCGGGCGGTTGCGGCTAAGCATGCCGACGTCTTTCGCCTCCCGGCCATGCTGAACGACCCCGATGAAACGGTGCGCTGGGCCGCGGGCGCGCGCCTGCCCGACAATTATCTCCTTCGCCTTCGCAACGACCCGCATCGCGAAGTGCGGATTCGCGTCGCGTCGCGTTTGGATGACGCGGGCCTCGTCTCGATGATGAGCGACTCGGATTATTACGTCCGCACCATGATCGCGCGGCGATTGTCTCCCTCGACGCTGCCGATGATGATCCACGATCCGGAACCTGAAGTGCGCCGTACGGTGGTCGGGCGGATCGACCCGGCTTGGCTCACGCGCATGGCGCAAGACAAGGATTCGGGCGTGCGGCTTGACGTCGCGCGGCGGCTGTCGAACGATCAGCTCGGCGGGATGCGGACCGACCCGGATTGGCGGGTTCGCTACGAAGTCGCCAGCCGCATCGACATCGCGGGTTTGGCGGAGCTGGAGAATGATCCGGACCCTCTCGTCGGGGAGCTGGTGCGGCAAAGACTGCACGATGAGAAGCCGGCGGAGGCCAAGGATGCGGGGCCGGTCGTCAAGATGATCAGCTGACGTAGACTGGCTGGACGGCCGCCGATATTGACGAAGGCGCCAGAGCGCGTTCCAATTGGATGAAATCATTCGATCGATAGGAACTCGCTCCAGATCAATAAGTTGGAGCTTGGTCTGATCGAACAAGGTCGATCAACTTTTTCGGCGCATGCTCTAGCGCGGATTTCGGACAGAATATCGAGGAGTCGAAGATGACGAACATCAGTCGCGATAGCGACGTTGTCGAGCTCAATGAGCCGCCGCGGTTCACCTATGGCCAGCGGGTTCGCACCAAGCGCACGGTTCGCAACGATGGGACATATTGCGGGAAGGATGTCGGCGACATTCTCGCCAAAAAGGGCGAGGAAGGTTATGTCTGCAACATTGGCACGTTCCTGCAGCAATTCTATATTTTCGGCGTCGAATTTATCCAAACCGGCAATAAGGTGGGCATGAAGTCGAAAGAGCTCGAGGCGGTCGACGACGAGGACGACGCCGACGCCGCCAAGAAAAAGCCAGCGAAGCCAGCGGCCAAGGGAGCCCAGGAATGATGGACCCCGGCGGCGGATATGCGCCGAAATTTCAGTGGGGCCAGCGCGTGCAGGCGGTCGAGGATCTTTATAACGACGGCTCCTATCCCGATCAGCCCTTGGATGTATTGCTTGTGCGAACGGGAAACTCGGGGGAAATCGTCAATATCGGCATGATCGAAGAAACGAAACGGCCGCTCTATCTGGTTGAATTCGATGGAACGCGGCTCGTCATCGGCTGTCTCGAAGAGGAGCTGGCCCCGGAAGAAAGCTAATCTCGGCGACGCTCGCGCGTTCATTCGCCTCCGCTAGAGCCAGCGCAGCCCAAACGCGCCAATAGACGGACGCGGCCCAGCGCCTAAAAATTATCCGCATCAAGGCGCTGCTGCGGCGGCGACAGAGGCCTTTCCAGGCTCC
>CAWESJ010000024.1:0-4918 GCA_963811015.1 uncultured Alphaproteobacteria bacterium
CTGTTGTTTCTCCCGCTACCTGATCGAACTCTTCATCGCGCCGGTCGATTGGCGGGCCGTGGCCTTCCACACAGTCGTTCCCGAACTCGCCGACGCGGCGGCGGTTACGATCGCGGTGGGGATCATAGGCGCGACGGTCATGCCGCACGCCGTCTATCTTCATTCCGGCCTGACCCAGGCGCGCATGCCGGCCCGCGACGACGCCGAACGGCGTAAGCTCGTGGACTTCTCCAACCGGGAGGTCGTTGTCGCGCTCGCCGTCGCCGGCGCGGTCAACATGGCCATGGTCATCACCGCCTCCGCCGCCTTTCATAAAGGCTATAGCGACGTCGCCGAGATCGAGACCGCCTATCATACATTGACGCCGCTCCTGGGGGCCGGAGCCGCCAGCGTCTTTTTGATCTCCCTTCTGGCCTCCGGAATTTCCAGCTCGGCGGTCGGCACGATGGCCGGTCAGATGATCATGCAGGGCTTCGTCGGCTTCAGAATTCCGGTCTGGGTTCGCCGGCTGGTGACGATGGCGCCCGCCTTCGTCGTCGTCGGCCTCGGCGTCAACCCGACCGACGCGCTCGTCCTGAGCCAGGTCGTGCTCAGCATCGCGCTGCCGGTCCCGATGGCGGCGCTGGTGATCTTCACGCAGCGCGCCGACATCATGGGGCCTTTCGTGAACGGTCGCTTGACCCGCGTCGCGGCGAATTCTTGGAACCGCGATCGTATTATGTCTGAACGCCGCGCTTCTTTTGCTGACATTCCACGTCCCCTTGCCGTTCTTCGGCGGATGAGCGGACGCAATCCGGGTTCGTCCCAGATCTAGAGCGCGTTCCGATTGGATGGAATCATCCAATCGATAAGAACTCGCTCCAGATCAATAAGTTGGAGCATGTTCTCATCGAAAAAGTCGGTCAACTTTTTCGGAACATGCTCTAATCCCCGCCGAGCCTGGCGAGCGCCGCCTCCAGCCTGTCCGCCCTGGCCAGCGCGTCCGCCAGCCTCTCGCGATTCTCCTCGACCACCTCTTCCGGCGCGCGCGCGACAAAATCCGCATTGCCGAGCTTGGCTTCGATCTTTCCGGCCTCGCTCTTCAATTTGACGATTTCTTTCGCGAGCCGCGCCTTCTCCGCCGCGAAATCGATGATCCCCTCGAGCGGCAGGGCGGCGAGCGTCTTGCGCGCGATCAGCTGGACCGAATGCGCCGGCGGCTCGGCCGCGAAGGAGATTTCCGAAAGCCTTGCGAGGCGCTTCAGCATCTCCTCCCAGCGCAGTGCGCGGGCCTCGAGATCGGCATCGTCCTCCCGGCGCAGAAGGACCAGCGGGATTTGCGCCCCGGCCGGCACGTTGATTTCCGAGCGCGCCGAACGCACTTCCGAGACGAGATCGACGAGCCAGCCGATCTCCGCCTCGGCCTCGGCGGCCTTGTCGGGGCCAGGCGCGTAATCCTCGGGCCGCGGCCATTCGGCCAAGGCCAGCAGGCTCGCGCGCGGCGGCCCTTCCGCGCCCTTGATCGTCCAGAGCTCCTCGGTGATGAAGGGCATGAACGGATGCAAGAGCTTGAGGATGCCGTCGAGGACGAAAGCCGTCGTCGCGCGGGTCTCGTCGCGGCTTCGCGCATCCGAGCCTTGCAGCAGCGGCTTGGCCAGCTCGACGTGCCAATCGCAGAAAATATTCCAGACGAAGCGATAGGCGGCGTTGGCGGCGTCGTTGAAGCGATAGGCCTCGATCGCCGCGCCGACCTCCGCCGCGGCCTTCGCGGTTTCGCCGAGAATCCAGCGGTTGAGCGTCAGGGCGACGGCGCTGGGATCAAAGCCTTCGCCGCGCGTACAACCGTTCATTTCGGCGAAGCGCGCCGCGTTCCAAAGCTTGGTCGCGAAATTGCGGTAGCCTTCGACCCTTTGCGTCGAAAGCTTGATGTCGCGCCCTTGCGCGGCCATGGCGGCCAGGGTGAAGCGCAGGCAATCCGCGCCATATTGCTCGATGAGGCGCAAGGGGTCGATGACGTTTCCCTTGGACTTCGACATTTTCGCGCCCTTCTCGTCGCGGACGAGCGCGTGGATATAGACGTCGCGGAACGGGACTTCGCCGGTGAAATGCAGACCCATCATCATCATCCGCGCGACCCAGAAGAAGATAATGTCGAAGCCTGTGACCAGCGCATTGGTCGGGTAGTAGCGCCTGAGCTCCGGCGTCTCGTCCGGCCAGCCGAGCGTCGAGAAGGGCCAAAGCGCAGAGGAGAACCAGGTGTCGAGCACGTCCTCGTCGCGGATGAGATTGGTCGGCGCGCCATAATGCTCGGCCGCGGCGATCTCCGCCTCGGTTTCCGACAGCTCGACGAAGACCTTGCCGTCCGGTCCATACCAGGCGGGGATCTGGTGGCCCCACCAGAGCTGGCGCGAGACGCACCAGGGCTGGATGTTCTCCAGCCAGTCGAAATAAGTCTTCTCCCAATTCTTCGGAATGAAATTTGTTCTGCCGGCGCGAACCGCCTCGAGCGCCGGCGCCGCGAGCGTCTTTGCGTCGACATACCATTGGTCGGTGAGCCAAGGCTCGATGACGGCGCCGGAGCGGTCGCCATGCGGAACCGTATGGGCGTGCGGCTCGATCTTTTCGAGAAGTCCCCGCGCGTCCATCAGGTCAATGATCCGAAGCCGCGCCGCCTCGCGGGGCAGGCCGTGCAGATTGTCGAGCACATAGCCGGCGTCGGCGGAGGAATCGAGGCCGAGGAGGAAATCGTCATTCTCCTGAAGGTCGAGCTCGGCTTCGGCGTTGAAAATATTGACGAGGGCGAGCCTGTGGCGGCGTCCGACCTCGAAATCGTTGAAATCATGCGCCGGCGTGATCTTCACCGCGCCAGTGCCTTTTTCGGGGTCCGAATATTCGTCGGCGACAATAGGGATGAGCCGCCCGACGAGGGGCAGACGCACCTTTTTGCCCTGTAGATGCTTGTAGCGTTCGTCGTCGGGGTGAACGGCGACCCCGGAATCGCCCAACATCGTCTCCGGCCGCGTCGTCGCCACGGTGATGAATTCGCCGGTCTCGGCGCCGGCCTCGTCAACGACCGGATATTTGAAATGCCACAAATGTCCCTTGGTCTCGACCTGGACCACTTCGAGGTCGGAGACCGCGGTCAAAAGCTTCGGGTCCCAATTGACGAGACGCTTGTCCTTGTAGATCAGGCCGTCCTTGTAGAGCTGGACAAAGACCTTCGCGACGGCGCGCGAGAGGCCTTCATCCAGGGTGAAGCGCTCGCGCGACCAGTCGCAGGAGGCGCCGAGCCGCTGCAATTGGGCCGCTATGGCGCCGCCCGATTCGGCCTTCCACGCCCAGACGCGCTCAAGGAATTTTTCGCGGCCCATGGCGCGGCGGCCCGGCTCCTGGCGCTCCATCAATTGCCGCTCGACGACCATTTGCGTCGCGATCCCGGCGTGGTCCATGCCCGGCTGCCAAAGCACGTCGCGGCCGCGCATGCGCTCGAAGCGGCAAAGAATATCCTGCAAGGTGTTGTTGAGCGCATGGCCCATATGCAGCGAGCCGGTGACGTTCGGCGGCGGAATGACGATGGTGAAAGGCGCGGCGTCGGCTCGATCCGGGCGCCCAGCGCGAAACGCCTCCGCGTCGCGCCAGGCGGCGGCGATGCGGCCCTCGACCGTCGCGGGATCGAACGTACTTTCCATCATTTGAATTACATCTTCCGTCACGCGCCGGCTCCGGCGAAGGAGCCAAATCTCTTCAAGACGCGAGCGATCGCAAAGGCGCGAGCAAAAGGCAAGCCATTAGCAAGCCTTTGAGAATGGATCGCGCGAAGGCCAAGGCGCAGACGCGCGGGGCGCCTCAAACGGGCTGGTCTTAATCTTCCCGGGCGACCCGCTCGATCTCGGCGCGGACGAGGCGCTCCACCAGAGCCGGAAGATTGTCGTCGAGCCATGCCTTGAGCATGGGACGAAGCAGGTCTTGGGTCAAAGCGGCGAGCGCGTCGGAATTGCGCAGGACGCGGGCGGCGGCGAGCGCGTTGAACGCCGAGGCCACCGAAGCGCCGGCGGCGGGCGAAAGGAGATGGGCCTCACGCCCGGCGTCGATCGCGGCGCGCGCCGCGTCCTCAAGGGCAGGATCGGCGGCAGCTTTGGGCCCGGCGGAGCTTGAGACAGCGGGGTTTGAGACAGCGGAATTGGGCGCGTCGTCCGAAGCCGCGACGCCGCGTGCGAAAAGCGCCTGATCATCGGCGATGATTTGCCGGATCGACAGCAGGATCTCCTCCATCGAAGGATCATGCGCTTTTGGTTCGGGCTGATGGCTGCTTATCGCAAGGGAATTGGCTGCGTTCATGGCCTCGGATGCTTTCAAAACCCAACCTGGAGTGCGGGCGCGGCCACCCGAAGATATTGCCCGCCGCGAGCGGGCGGCGGCGGCCCGATTCGTAAAGCCAAGTTTGTCCCAGCCCGTCTGGACTGGCAAGACGAACTGTCGCGGCCGCCGCGACACCGCAGCATGTTCCGAAGAAATTAGCCGGCTTTTTCGATATTTAGACATCGGATATATCCGATGTCTGATTAGAGCATGTTCCGAAAAAGTTGACTGACTTTTTCGATTAGAACATGCTCCAACTCTTTGAATTTGAGCGATTTCTTATCGACCGAATGATTCCATTCGGTCGGAAAGCGCTCTAGGACATGCTCCAACTCTTCGATCTTGAGCGCTTCCTTTTCGATCCGACGTATCCTCCGATCGAAAAGCGTTCTGGTGGACAAAGGCGCGGGCGAGCGTCCGCATTGGCCCGCGAGCGCCGCGAAAGCCGAGCCAGCCGACGGCAGGGCGGGCGTTGAGAGATTGTCGCGGACGCGGCTTGGCCGAACCTGACTTGGCCAAACCTGACTTGGCCGAAGCTACCTTGGCCCAAGTTGGAGGCTTGTCAGCCCAGAGCGGTCAG
>CAWESJ010000025.1:0-8193 GCA_963811015.1 uncultured Alphaproteobacteria bacterium
ATCAGGAGGTACTGCCGTGCTGAGCGTTGGCGACAAATTCCCCGATTTTTTCCGTGAAGGCCGTGGTGTCCACCGATCCCAGGACCGCGTTCGCGGATTTCACCCAGGCTTCCGATGCGGGCAAGTGGAAGGTCGTGTTCTTCTGGCCCAAGGATTTCACCTTCGTCTGTCCCACCAGAGATCACCAGCTCGGCCAGTGTACGCCTTGGTTCAGTTAGTGCTCACGTCGGAAGGACACTCCGCGCATGTCACGATCGGATTGACCGTTTTTACATGGGTCGAGCTCGTTTCTGAATTGGTCGCCTCATGCACAAACATAGCGGGCTTTCGAACCGCCTTGCCGCCCGGCTTCGCAAAACGCGACAATCTCACGCAGACTCTGAAGGACGAACTCGTCCAGCGCCTGGATCATTTGCTTCAAAACGGCGATCTCGATGGTTTGATTGAAACCTTTTTGCGGAAAGTCAGGTCTGGACGCCCTGACCCGGAACGAAATTTCCAGTCCGACGCAAGGGTGATCGGATTGCGGACTCTGCTCAAGGCGCCGGACGCCAGCCGCTATCGCGTTTCGTCGGAAAATGGCGGCGCCGTCCTGGAATTTCAAGGCAGGACCTTCGGCCTTCCGAGTCACGTCCGAGCGATGCTCGAGGAGATGTGCAACAGAACGTCGTTCAGGCCGGGAGAGCTTTCAGGTCCGCTCGACGATGACGGCAAGCTGGGTCTGGCGCGCTATCTCCACGGAGAAGGTTTCCTGACCCTGGCGGATTGATTTTTGACCTGCGCGGAGGCGCCGCCATGGCGACCCGCTTTGCCTGTTCCGCGACAAATGCGTCTCCTCCACCTGATGCCTATCCGCAACAGTTCTGCGATTTATATGATATCTTTGTACTTAGTTCTTACGCAAACTCGCGAGTATTGCTAGGTTCGGCTTGAAGCGAGCGGCCCATGGCTCGAGCTCGAAAAGCCGGATCCGCCTGGGCTTCCGCCCGCCGGCAGGGCCGGATAGGGATTTGACGGGAGGGGTGGCTTGGCCCAAGCTAAGAATAGCGCCGATCAATCGCGCGCGCGGCGGATCAGACAAATCGCGCTGTCGGGGGGCTCGGCCCTCGCTTTGACGATCGCCCTCACGCTCGAAGCCGGCGCTCAAAGCAATGAGGGCGCTGCTCAAAGCAATGTCGAGGCCGCTCCTAAAAGCGACGCCCAACCTGCATCTCAAGGCGCGATCGAGCTTTCCCCCATCGACGTGGAATCCGCTTCCGGAAGCCAGAACCCTTCGCCCAATGCGGACAACGCCTCGGCCGACGCGACGACGAGCGCGGGGACCGGCAAGCCGGCCGACATGAATGACGCGGCGAGCGCGTTCACCGTCACCGGACAGCAAGTCAATCAGCGCATTTTCTCGCGGCCAGCGGAGGCGCTGGAGATCGTGCCGGGACTGGTCATCACCCAGCACAGCGGCGACGGCAAGGCGAACCAATATTTCCTGCGCGGCTTCAACCTCGATCACGGAACCGATCTGGCCATATTCTTGGACGGCATGCCGATGAACATGCCGACCCATGCGCATGGCCAAGGCTATACCGACCTCAACATGCTGATTCCCGAGCTCGTCAGCTCGATGGACATCAAGAAGGGGCCCTATTTCGCCGACCAGGGCGATTTCGCCTCCGCCGGCGCGGTTCATATCAATCTCTTGGATAGTTTCGACGGGCAATACGCCAAGGCGACACTCGGCAGCTTCGACTATCTGCGCTACCTTGGCTATGGCTCCGTCAGGGCGGGAGAAGGAAACTTTCTCTATGGCGCGGAAATCGGCTCATACAACGGGCCATGGGACTATCCCGACGATCTGAAAAAGCTGAACGGCGTTTTACGCTACAGCCAAGGCAATGCGCTGAACGGCTTCTCGATTACCGGCATGGCTTATGGCAATCATTGGAATTCGACCGACCAGATTCCGGAGCGCGCGGTCGCCGATATCGGTCTCCTCGGCTCCTTGAACCCGACCGACGGCGGCAATACGCAGCGCTTCTCGCTTTCGGCCCAATGGGCGAAGACCGACGGCGGCAACGCCTGGCAAGCCAACGCCTTCGTGGTCCGGAGCGCGCTCAATCTTTGGAACGACTTCACCTACTTCCTGCAAAATCCGATACAAGGCGATCAATTTCACCAGCATGAAACGCGGACTTTCGGCGGCGCCAACGCGTCCTACACTTTGACGAATGTCATCTCCGGCATCCCCACCGAAACCGAACTCGGCGTGCAGACGCGCTTCGACGCGATCAATCTGCTTCTGACCGACACGCAGGAGCGCCAATATCTTTCGACCATTCGGCAGGATAATGTGAAGGAAGGCAATATCAGCCTCTTTGCACAGCAAACCTATCATTGGAGCGATTGGGCCAAGCTCATCGTCGGGATTCGCGGCGATCTCTACGCCGGCTCCGTCAACGCGGTGAGCCAGCCGGTGAATTCCGGCAATCCCGTCGCCTTTGTGCCAGGCCCGAAAGGCAGCTTCATTCTCGGACCTTTCAACAAGACCGAATTCTACATGAATATCGGCCAAGGCTTTCACAGCAACGACCTTCGCGGCGTGACCATCAAGGTCGAGCCGACCGACCCGATCAACCAGCTCCAGCCGGCAACGTTCCTGGTGCCGACGCAGGGCGCGGAAATCGGCGTTCGCACCAAGGCGATCGACGGGCTGAACAGTTCGATCGCCCTGTTCGGCCTCGACGCCGCGTCGGAAAATATTTTCTCCGGCGACGCTGGAGATACCGAGCCAAGTCGGCCGACCCGCCGAATCGGCGTCGAATGGACCAATGACTATAGGCCGCTTTCCTGGCTCGACATCGAAGCCGACGCAACCTACGCGCGGGCGCGTTTCCTCGGCTATGACTACGCGCAAGCCGCCACCTTCTATTCGCTCACCGGCTATCCCGAGGCGCAGATCGGCAATGCGCCAGGGAATTACGTCCCGGGCGCGCCAACCCTCATCGGCACGGTGAATGTTCAGATCGGCGAAAAGACCGGATGGTTTGGCGGCCTCGGCTATCGCTATTTCGGGCCGCGGCCGCTGACCGAAGACAATGCCTTCATCTCGCCGGCGACGGGAATCGTCAATGCGCGCGTGGGCTATAATTTCGACAATGGCTGGCGGATCCAGCTCGACGGCTTCAACATATTGAACAGCAGATCGGACCAGATCACCTACGCCTATGGCTCTCTTCTGAAGACGGACTCGCTTTACAACGCCTGCAACAGCGCAACGCCCCCGCCGACCGCCGTCTGCCAGAACGGCGTCATGGACCGCGTCTTCAAGCCGGTGGAGCCCTTGGCGGTGCGCCTGACTCTCCTCGGCAAGTTCTGAGGCCGGCGCCTGGGCTCACCCTGCATGCCGGACGTGAATATGCGGATGCCTTTTCGCATGATCCTCGCCATGGGCGTGCGTTTCCTCCTTGACCTCGACCGGGACGGCCACGAGGCGGCCATGCCGCACGCCGCGCTCGGCGATGACATGTTCGGCGAAATGATGGACCTCGCGGGTTCCGCCGCGAAGCAACGCGACCTCCATGCAGCTGGCGTGGTCGAGATGAACCTGCATGGCCGCGACCGACAGATTGTGATGGCTATGATGCGCGTCGGCCAGGCGCTTGGCGAGCTCCCGCACAGTGTGGTCATAGACATAGATCAGAGCCGCGACGCAATCGCCGGAGCCGATCGCCTCAACTCTGGCCTGTTGCATGCCGGCGCGGGCGAGGTCGCGAATGGCTTCCGAGCGATTGTCATAGCCGCGCTCCGCCATGAAGCGGTCGAGTTCCGCGATGAGTTCGTCGTCGAGTGTTATGGTGACCCGTTGCATCGGACCCGTTCCCCTCAAGTTCGCGGATTACGCCGAGCGCTCCCCGATCGAATATATCCGATGTCAAAATGTAGAAAAAGCCATTCGACTTTGCAAAAACATGCTCTGGAGCGGCCATGCGGCCGGAGCCGGCCCAAGGCGGCGTCCTACGTTCTTCAACAGCAAGCCCAATGCGATTGCGATGCGCGGGCGCTCCTATTCCAGCAGCATCAAAAGGTCCCTGGCGTCAATCTGCTGGCCCGGCGAGACGAGAATTTCGGCGATTTTTCCGTCGCGCGGCGCATGCAGCGCCGTCTCCATTTTCATCGCCTCGAGCGTCGCGACCACATCGCCGGCTTTCACCTCCTGGCCTTGGCGAACGGCGATGGTCGAAACCGCGCCCGGCATCGGCGCGCCGACATGAGATTCATTGCTCTCTTCCGCCTTCCGCCGCACGACGGCCTTCACCGACGCGGCGCGGTTCTGCACCCGGATGAGCCGAGGCTGGCCGTTGAGCTCAAAGAAGACCTTGACCTGTCCCTCGTCATCCGTCTCGCTGATCGTCTGCAACAATAGCACAAGCGTTTTGCCGGGCTCGATCTCGATCGAGATTTCGTCACCGGGCTGCATGCCGTAGAAAAACACCGGCGTCGGCAGCACGGAGACCGGGCCGTAGCGACGGACCGTCGCGGCAAATTCCGCGAAGACTTTCGGATACATCAGCCAGGAGGCGAATTCATCGTCGCTCAACGAACGGCCACAGGTCTTTTCGGCCTCGGCCTGCGCCGTCGGGAGATCGGTCGGCGGCAAAAGCGCGCCCGGCCGCGCGTCGATCGGCGTCTCGCCCTTCAGCGCCTTCGTCTGCAAGGCTTTCGGCCAACCGTCGGGCGGCTGGCCGAGATCGCCTTTCAGCATTTCGACCACCGAAGTCGGAAAAGAGATCTCGCGCTTCGGATCGAGCACATCTTCCGGCGCGAGATTCTGCGCGACCATCATCAGGGCCATGTCGCCGACTACCTTGGACGACGGAGTCACTTTGACGATGTCTCCAAACAGGTCGTTGGCCGCGCGATAGGCTTTCGCGACCTCATGCCAGCGCGTCTCGAGCCCAAGGCCGCGCGCCTGCTCCCTGAGATTGGTGAACTGGCCGCCCGGCATCTCATGCAGATAGACTTCGGACGTGCCGGCTTTGAGATCGCTCTCGAAAGCCGCATATTGCGCCCGCGCCGCCTCCCAATAGAAGCTCAGCTGGCGAATGGCTTCGGGATCGAGCCTTGCGTCGCGCGGGCTGTTGCGAACCGCGGCGGCGATGGAGCCAAGGCACGGCTGCGAGGTCATGCCGGACATGGAATCGATCGCCGCGTCGACGGCGTCCACGCCGGCGTCAATCGCCGCGAGCACGGTCGCCGCCGATATGCCGGAGGTGTCATGCGTGTGGAGATGCAGCGGCAGGCCGACGGCTTCGCGCAGGGCCTTGACGAGGACGCGGGCCGCGGCGGGCATCAACAGGCCGGCCATGTCCTTGATGGCGAGGATGTGGCAGCCCGCGCGCTCCAGCTCCTTCGCAACGCCGACATAATAATCAAGCGAATATTTCGCGCGCGCGGGGTCCAATATGTCGCCCGTGTAGCAGATCGCGCCCTCGGCGAGCTTGCCGGTTTCGCATACGGCGTCGATCGCGACGCGCATGTTCTCGACCCAGTTGAGGCAGTCGAAAATGCGGAAGAGATCGATCCCTGTGGCGGCGCGGCGCACGAAATATTTGACGACATTGTCAGGATAATTGGTGTAGCCGACGCCGTTCGCGCCGCGCAGCAGCATCTGCATCAGAAGATTGGGCGCGCGCTCGCGGACCAGGGCCAGGCGTTCCCACGGATCTTCCGAAAGAAAGCGCATGGCGACGTCAAAGGTCGCGCCGCCCCAGCACTCGAGCGACAGAAGCTGCGGCAGACCCTTGGCGTAGGCTTCCGCCGCCGCGACAATATCCTTCGTGCGCATGCGCGTGGCGAGCAGCGATTGATGCGCGTCGCGCATGGTCGTGTCGGTGACGAGCACGCGCTCTTCATTGCGCATCCATTCGGCGAAGCTTTTCGGGCCGAGGCTTTCGAAAAGCTGGCGGGCGCCGTCGGGGATCGCCGCGCCGGGGAATTGCGGCGCGATCGGCCTGCGCGCGGCGGCCGGCGGGCGGACCCGGCCTCTGGTCTCGGGATGGCCATTGACCGTGACGTCGACGATCCATGTCAAAAGCTTCGTCGCGCGATCCTTGCGCTTCTTGAAATCGAACAGAGCCGGCGTTTCGTCGATGAAGCGCGTCGTGTAGTCATTGGCGACGAAGCGCGGATGGTTGATGATATTGTGCAGAAACGCGAGATTGGTCGCGACGCCGCGAATGCGATATTCGAGCAGGGCGCGGTCCATGCGGCGGATCGCCTCTTCCGGGCTCGCAGCCCAGGCCGTCACCTTCTCGAGCAAGGGATCATAAAAGCGGGTGACGATCGCGCCCGAATAGGCCGTGCCGCCATCGACGCGGACGCCAAAGCCCATCGCGCCGCGATAGGCGGTGATGCGGCCGTAATCGGGGATGAAATTATTTTCCGGATTTTCCGTCGTGATCCGGCACTGAAGCGCATGGCCCGAAAGGCGAATCTCGTCTTGCGGCGGAATGCCGGTTTCGTCGATTCGGCCTATGCGCTTGCCTTCCGCGATGCGGATCTGCGCTTTCACGATATCGAGCCCGGTGACGACCTCGGTGACCGTATGCTCGACCTGGATGCGGGGATTGACCTCGATAAAGTAGAAAGCGCCGGTATCGGCGTCGATCAGGAATTCGACGGTTCCGGCGCCGATATAATGGGTCGCGCGGCCGATCTTCAAGCGCGGCCTCGCAAAGGCCGCGCGCGTGGCCGTCATCGAGATAGGGCGCGGGCGCGCGCTCAACGACCTTCTGGTTGCGCCGCTGGATCGAGCAGTCGCGCTCGAAGAGATGGACGAGATTGCCATGCGCGTCGCCGAGGATCTGGACTTCGACATGGCGCGCCTGCCGCACCAGCTTTTCGAGATAGACTTCATCCTTGCCGAAAGCATTCCTCGCCTCGCGCTTGGCGCTGACCACGGCGTCGAGGAGCTTGTCCTCGCCGTCGATCGGCCTCATGCCGCGCCCTCCGCCGCCCCAGGACGCCTTGAGCATGAGAGGATAGCCGATCTCGCGGGCAAGCCGCTTGACCGTCTCGGGATCGTCGGGAAGCGGCGCGGCTCGCCGGCATGACCGGCGCCCCGCAGGAGGCCGCGAGTTCGCGCGCCGCCACCTTGTTGCCGAGTTCGCGCATGGTCCGCGGCGTCGGCCCAATGAAGATGATTCGGGCGGCGGCGCAGGCTTCGGCGAATTCCGGGCTTTCGGATAGAAATCCATATCCAGGATGGATCGCGTCGACCTTCGCGTCCTTGGCGACGCGGATCACGTCGTCGATCGAGAGATAGGCTTCGAGCGGTCCCTTGCCGATGCCGATTTGATAGGCTTCGTCGGCCTTGAAGCGATGCAGCGAAAGCTTGTCTTCTTCGGCGTAGATCGCGACCGTTCGAATGCCGAGCTCAGTCGCCGCTCGGAAAACGCGGATCGTGATTTCAGAGCGGTTCGCGACCAGTAATCGACGAATTCGGGTCATGGATGCTCGCTGTGGTCAAGATGCCGACTCTCTCGCCGCCGGAGACCATGCCTCAATTCACAGGGTCAAGTCCACGTCCGGCGGAGACTTGGACGCAAAAGCCCAAGCGCGGCGGCCGGCTTCTTTCGAGGGCCGGACGCCGCTCCGCCGTCATTGGCAAATTTTCTGCCGTTCGAAACAGGCTCTTTCGCACAGCCAAATCCAGGTCGCGCGAATTCAGGCCTCGACGCGCCGCGCGCCGGAGCCCATGCCTCCGCGCTATTTAAAAAAATGCGGGATCCAAAAGAACAGCACCAGCAAATATCCGAGCGACAAGGCGAAGGACAAGATCAGGCCAAGCGAAAATGAACGGCGGAAAATCGATGCGTAAACGACCGTGTTCCAAAGAAAAATCGGGAAAAGAAGAAAGCTGGCGAGGTCTTGGGCCGGCAGCTCGTCGCCGACGAAGCTGAAGCCTTGGACGAGCAAATAACGAAACAGAAAATTGACCAGAGCGACAACAGCCCCCGCCGCCGCCAAGGCCGTCAAGGTTTGCCGGAGTTGCTCATCATGTCCAAGGAGCCGGGCGGCCAGCGCCGCGATCAGGATCAAGAGCGCCGCGGCGCTGAACCCTATCCCGACCGCCCCCACGACCGAATGGGTCGAAAGCTTGATGGCGAATTCGACAAGCGCGAACAGGCCGAGGCTCAA
>CAWESJ010000026.1:0-10344 GCA_963811015.1 uncultured Alphaproteobacteria bacterium
GCGATTTCGCGATCTGATTGACCACCCGGCCGATCCATTTGTGAGTCACTTCGTTCATGCCCAATTGCGCCGCCTCGCCATGATAAGCGAAACCGCGATGACCTCCGAAAGGGCGCGCGCTTGAAGCGAGGCCGAAGAAACATCGTTCTGGTCGCCGCGCTGGCCATCATGGCGCTAACGTCGCTCGATGCCGTGAGGTCCAACCCGGACATCCGCGTAGGGTCCAAGAAATTCACCGAATTCGTTATTTTGGCCGACATCGTCGCAAATCTCGGAACCATGGCGGGCGCAACGGTCGTTCATCGCCAGGAACTCGGCGGCAGTCGGCTTTTGTGGGACGCGTTGCTAGCCGGCGAGATCGACCTGTACCCCGAATATACGGGAACTCTCATGCGTGAGATCCTGGCGAATGAGCACATCGCCGACGCAGCAGCGCTCGAAGCCGCGCTGGTGAAGCGAGGCCTTCGCATCAGTCGTTCGCTCGGCTTCCGCGACACCTATGCGCTCGGGATGTTGCTGCGGACAGCGGAGCGGTTACGAATCACGAAAATCTCCGACCTTGCGCGAAGCGGCGCGCTGCGCTTTGGAATGAGCGACGAATTCCTCAACCGCGCCGATGGTTGGCCGGCGGTGAGCAGCGCCTATGGGTTGGATATTCCCAATGTGCGTGGGCTCGACCACGATATTGCCTATAAAGCTCTCGCCGACGGTTCGATCGACGTCATTGACCTCTACACGACGGATGCCGAAATTGGCCATTATGGGATCCTCGTTCTCGACGACGATCGCCATCATTTCGCGGAAAATGACGCAGTGCTCCTCTACCGGATTGGTCTCGAGCAAAGCGCGCCCAAAGCCCTGTTCGCCATGCTCCAACTTCAGGGCCGAATCAGCGAGCTAGCCATGGCAGCAATGAACGGCGCGGTGAAATTCGGTCAGCGCACGGAATCCGATGTGGCGGCTCAATTCGTCGCAACCAATTTTGGGGGCGCCAATCCTAGGCGCGGCGAAGGGTTGGCGGCCAGACTTCTGCGACGCACTGGAGAACATCTCGAGCTCACTTCGCTATCTCTCGCCGCGGCCATCCTCTGCGCCTTGCCTCTCGGCATATTTGCGGCGAGGCGTCCGAGACTTGGTCGGATGATTTTGGCGTTGGCCGGCATCGTACAGACAATTCCGTCGCTCGCGCTTCTTGTTTTCATGATACCGATCCTTGGCATTGGGGCGCCGCCCGCCATAGCGGCCTTATTCCTCTACAGTCTGTTGCCTATCGTTCGCAATACGGCTACGGGCCTTACGAATATTCCACTGTCGATCCACAACTCAGCGATTGCCCTGGGGCTGACGCCGATGCGACGCCTCAGGCTTGTGGAGATCCCGATGGCCTCGCCGGCAATTCTTGCTGGCGTCAAGACGGCGGCGGTCATCAATGTTGGCACGGCGACGCTTGGAGCGTTGATTGGAGCCGGCGGCTACGGCCAACCAATTCTCAGCGGCATTCGGCTTGATAATTTTGAGCTTATTCTGGAGGGCGCCATACCGGCGGCGTTGTTGGCGCTTGTGGTTCAGGAGCTGTTCGAGCTTGCGGAGCGTTATATTGTTCCCCAAGGGATCCGACTGAAGCCGAAGCCTAACGTATGAGCTGGGTCTTTTTGCGCCTGTTTCAAGGACTTCGGGCGACGGCGCTATCGGCGCACCTGAACGCGTCAATGACTGTTAGTGTGCGGAACTACTGGCCCTTGATGAGTTGGTCGTCCATGACATCGAGGCGCCAAGCCTCGTTCCGCCGTTTCGGATGGCGTCGCGCTTCCCGACGCACGACCATCTTCCGACGCTGTGGACTCCGGCTGCGCAAAGCCAAGCCTTCCTCGCGGCAAAGCCGGTAGATGAACTTGCGTCCAACTACCGGTTTTCACGCTTGAGCATGATGCACACACGCCCGGACCCATAGCGGGCCCGTGTTCGAACGATCTCGCGCATGCGTCGCCGGATCGCGGCATGAGGGTTCCAGATCATCGGCTTTCTCTGGTTCGACCGATGCGGGCGCGTTAAAAGGCGCAGACCTCACGCTCGCTATAGTCGTGACGCGCCGTCACGTGAGAAATAAACTCCTTCATGAGCGATCACGCGCGTCTTGCTGGACGCAGGCCCCATCCTTGCCAACCTTACCCAGCCGGCTCGAAGAACTGTTGTGAGAGTCACCGGCACTCCAGCCCGCAAGTTCCGATCGCCTTGGGAGCTCATTCGTCTTAGCGCTTATCTCAATCCGCCAGGTGTCCCGTCAAACGGCGCGCACAGCATATTCATTCAGCCTTTTTCTTTTTGGTGGGTTTGGCGCCTTTAGCGCCACCTTCACCCGGATCCGCCGAGAAATAGGCCTCATATTTATTCTTTGTGCCATCGAATTCCGCGGCCTCCGGCAGGGCCTTACGTTTGAACGCAAGATTTGGCCAGATCTTCGCCATGTCGGCGTTGAGCTTGGGGAAAATACCAAGGTTCTTTGCAGTGTCGGCCTTAATCGCTTGGGCCGGACATTCCGGCTCGCAAACACCACAGTCGATACAAACCTCCGGATCAATGACCAGCATATTCACGCCCTCGTAGAAACAATCGACGGGGCAGACCTCCACGCAGTCTGTGTATTTACATTTAATGCAATTATCGATCACGACAAAGGTCATGACTACCTCCCGGGCGGCGCGCTCGGTCCGCGCCTACATGATTATCGGTGTGCTAATCCCTTTGCAGGGTGGCCGCACGAACTTTGCGTGCTGCCTTAAGTTAAACGCCAGCGGTTGAGACTCACAAGCTGTTTTTTTCGTCAAGGCCGCTAGGCGGCGGCGGGAATCCGCGCTTAAAGGGCGCGTCGTTCATTGCGTTCGATCGGCGGCGTTTAGAACGGGCCGATCTCACGGATCTGATCACCGAGCTCGATGACCAATTGCGCCTGGGCGCCAGGCCCTTGATAAATGCGGTCCTCAGCCACCCCCTTCGGCGGCTGACGGATTGACATCGGTCTATCACCCAGGCTTTGTTGACGCCGGTGAAGCAAGCAAGCGTTGTGCCAATTATTGCCAGCGCCCCGGATTCACGTGGAGCCAAATCGTTCGAAGCGCAAAGATTGCGCGCCATGGAGGGCTGTCCGCCATGAAGGGCCATCCACTTGGCGCCGGCGCGCCCGCAATCGGGGAAGCGCCGGCCTGACCTCCAGATTCACTCGGCCGCGATGCTCTCACGCCAGCCCAATTGACGCAGAGCCCGGTCGATCCACAACTTTGTCAGTTTCTCCTGCACGTTGTTTTGCGAGAGACGCTGGCGAAGGCTGGCGAAATCGACGCGGTCGAGCGCCTGATCCTGGTTGAAGCAGGAGAACACGACCGTCTCGGCCCCGGTGCTTGGATCGCGATGAAGCTGGAGACATTGCCCGCAAATTTCTTTCATCGCGCATTGCATCGGCGAGTTGATCGATCCGATCGCGGCGTGAGACGGTTTCAGCAGCGGCTTCAACACGCCATGCCGCGCCTTGGCCACGGCGTTCATCATGCCGTCCGAACCGATCGCGATGATGCGATCGACCTCGTCGAGCGGGATCGCCGGCGCGCCGAGCTTGCCCGATCCATAGGCCTCGATCGCTTCGACAATATTGCAGACGATGGTCTGATCCTGCGGCCGGGTCGGCTTGAAGCCCGGGGCTTCATCCGAGCACCAGACGATGACGTCGGCCGCACGCTCGATCTCTTCGATCTTGTAGCGGTCGATCAGGCGCTTGTAGCCGGCGACATAGATAACCTTCGATCCCGCCGCGCGAAGCGCTTGCCCGATCGAGAACAAGACCGCATTGCCGAGCCCCCCGCCGACAAGCAGCGCGGTCTCAGCCGGCGGCGTTTCGGTCGGCTCGCCCGTCGGTCCCATTAAGATGACAGGCTCGCCCGGTTTCAAATGCGCGCAGAGATCCGACGAGCCGCCCATTTCGAGGACGATCGTCGAAAGAAGACCTTTCTCCTTGTCGACCGAAGCGCCGGTAAGCGCGAGGCCCTCCATCATGAGCGTCGTGCCGTCGCTACGAGGCGCCAAGGCTTCAAAGTTCTGCAAGCGATAGAATTGTCCCGGCTCGAAGGCGCGCGCCGCGAAGGGCGCCTGGACCGTGACTTCGACGATTGTCGGCGTCAGGCGTTCGACCGACTGCACGGTGGCCCGCAACCCCTCGTTCATCGCCGCGGCGAGGCCCGCCGGCGTCACGCCGGTATGCGGCATTGACGTCATTTTGCGGCTGACGACCGGATAGCCCAATTTCGCGCTGGCCATGGCCTTCACGACATTGCCGGCGAAGCTCGGATGCAGGTCGCCGAAGAAGCTCACGGCTCTTCCGTCGAGGCGCGCGCTCATCAACACATGAACAGTGTCGGGCTTGCAGGATTTTTCCGGGCTGACGGGCGAGCCGTCCTCGCCATAGGCCTGGAAATAGCGGCCGTCGAGGACGACATTGTCGGGGTCTTCCCGGCCGAGCACCGTGTTTGGCTGGGTTCCCGCCGCAACGATGATGCAGCGCGCGGGCAGCGCGATCTGCTCGCTGGTTCCGTCGGCCGCTTTGCGCGATACGATCAGAGCTTCCGCCGCGCCCCAGCGGTCGACCTTGACCTCCTCGGGCGTGAGGCCTTCCGCGAAGCGGATGCCTTCCTGCATGGCCAAAGCTACTTCTTCATGGTTCAAGGTATAGCTCGGCGAGTCGATCAGACGACGGCGATAGGCCAAAACCACGCCGCCCCATTGCTCCAAGAGATTAGTAATACGAGGCTTCCGTCCTTCCACGGACGCAGCCTTGCGCTCCTGCCGGATGGCTCTCGCATGGGTGATGAATTCATCGGCGATCTCTTGCTCCGCCGGGGACCAGACCGAACGGACCACAGACTCGCCATGTTCGGCGACAAGCGTTTCGTAGCGGATCAGGAATTTCTCGACCTGCACCGGATAATAGGCCAAGGCCTCGGTGCCGGCGTCGATCGCGGTCAGGCCGCCGCCGATCACCACGACGGGCAGGCGGATCTGCAGATTGGCGATCGAATCCGCCTTGGCGGCGCCGGTCAATTGCAGCGCCATCAGGAAGTCCGACGCCTGCCGGACGCCGGGCGCCAGGCCATTCTTCATCGGGATCACTGTCGGCCGCCCCGCCCCCGCGCAAAGCGCAATATGATCGAAGCCGAGTTCGAAGGCCTTGTCGATGGTCAGCGTGCCGCCGAAGCGAACGCCGCCGATCATGGTGAACTGACTGCGGCGCTCCAACAGCAGACGGATGATCTTCAGAAAGTTTTTGTCCCAGCGGACGGTGATGCCATATTCCGCGACGCCGCCGAAGCCCGCGCCGGACCGCGTCTCCAACGGTTCGATCAAGCTCTTCACGTCGTAGACCGGCTCGAACGGCGCCCGGGCGCCGTGTTTGTCGACGCCGGACAAAGCCGGATCGAGAGGCTCGATCTTCAATCCATCGACCGCGACGATGCTATGGCCTTCGTTCATCAGATGATGCGACAAAGTGTAGCCCGCCGGTCCGAGACCGACGACAAGCACTTTATAGCCGGTCTCCGCCTTCGGCACAGGACGGCGAAGATTGAGCGGACTCCAGCGGGTCAGCAGCGAATAGATTTCGAAACCCCAAGGAAGCGAAAGCAGTTCTTTCAGGGTCTGCGTCTCGATCTGCGGGATGTCGACCGGCTCCTGCTTTTGGTAGACGCAGGACTTCATGCAATCATTGCAGATGCGGTGCCCGGTTCCCGCGCACATGGGATTGTCGACCGTCGCGATCGCGATCGCGCCGACCACGAAGCCGCGTGTCTTCACCAGATTCATCTCGGAGATTTTTTCTTCGAGCGGACAGCCGTTGAGCGGCACGCCGAAAGCGCTGCCCTTGAAGCCTGGCTTATCCTTGTCCTTCAATCCGGTGGAGCAGCTGTCCCTGCCCTGCTTGTGGCACCAGATGCAGTAATTGGCTTGATCGAGCGCGCCGCGCAGATCCATGCCGTGATCCGTCAGCGCGAAGCCGTCGCGATGCCGCCAATGATTTCTCGGCAGAAGCGCCTGAATGACGCCGTCGATCACTTCGGTCTCGATCGGAACGAGATGTTCGGGATTGAGCTTGTGCGGCGTCTTGAACAATACGCCGGACTTGTGAACCGCGTGGCCTGCCTCGGAAAGAGTTGCCCAGGCGGCGTAGCTCGCCGCTAGGTCAAGCGCGGCTTCGTTCGGCTTCATCGTCGGCGTCGAGCCATTTCTGCACATGGGACGCGTAGCTGAGTTCGGTGAGCGGTTCGCCGAATAGCTTTTCGAGCTCGGCCCGGACCGCTGGTCCATCGATCGCCTCGGCCTCTTCCGGCTCGACGCCTTTGATCGCGCGGCGCTGTACGAAGAGCCGCTTGACCGTATAGATCGGCGCCAGTTCGTCGTGGCGCGCCTGCATCGCCGAAATCTCGCCGGATATTCCAAAGAGCCGGCCGATAAAATCCTCGACATGCGGAGCTGCGTCTACGATCAGATCCGACTGGCTTTTGGCGTCAAGGGACGAGGGGTCCGCGCGTCCGGCCGCCAAACGATTGTGAAGCGCCACGTCGCTTTCGGCCAGATGTTTGAAGAACGCCTGATCAATCGCAGCCGTCCCGTCGACGGTGTAGAGCTGCTCAAAGCTGAAGCCCAGTCCGAGTTGAAGCTTATGCGCCATTTAAAATCCTGTCGGAGAAAGAGACGGTTCCCTTTGCCGAAGCTCGAATGCATAATTCAAACCGGACCGTCCACGACGGTATCTAGCAAAGTCCGCGGTTTGGGCACAAGCCAAATGTGTCCCGATAAATTCCGCTTGATGTACAGCCGCTCTATGCGCCTGAATATATCAAATTTATAAAGAGCTATCAATGTTGATAGCGGCGCATTGCGACTTACAACAAGTATATAATAACGTATCACGTGACTACTATGAGCAAATTCCCTTAATATTTCGCTATATTTATATTTTATAAACTAAATAAGTATTCGATATATCATAATATTGTTATGAAAAATGTTGCTACAATATGCACAAATTCGTAATATTAAGCATATAACTCCGTAACACAAGTTATATCCATACTCTCAACGAATTTCACATACTCGCAAGTTTGCTTCGTTTTATGATTTTTAGAGCCGTTTCGCCTCTTTCTATTTTTCGACCGTCTGCTAAATTGGTCAGATTATCTTCCAATTCTGCGGACACCAGAAATTTTTTTCTTGCCGGTGGATATTGGCGCGAATTGCATGATGGTTCCTGGCCGACGCAAGCGGTGCGCGACGTAAGCTATGTAGAGCGTCACCTGCAGCTTCAGCTAAACGCCTGCATGCGGCTTCTTGCCCTCGCGAAGCGGCGTCAATCCACCCAATCGCTCTTACAATCGACGCGACCGACGCCAAATGAGCCGGCCTGACAAAATTGGACAATTGGATTAGAGCATATTCCGAAAAAGTTGACCGACTTTTTCGACATTTAGACATCGGATATATCCGATGTCTCATAAGAACATGCTCCAACTCTTTGAATTTGAGCGATTTCTTATCGACCGAATGATTCCATTCGGTCGGAAAGCGCTCTAAGTGGAGTTTCTGCCTGATAGCGGCCAAAATGTCCGCGGTGAAGGAGAGACGATTGCTAACCCGCCGCGCCCGGGACAAGCGTTACCGACGCTTCTGTCGTGAGCAGAAGGAATGTGAAAGTTTCCTGCAGATAGAGCTGAACGGTTGCAGCCGAATGGCTCAAATATCCAATCGAGACGTCCTGGCCAATATGCAGATCGAAATCTCCGCCGCGCGTCGTCAGCACAACAGCGCCTTCGATGGCCGGGGCCCAAATGATCTCCGTTTCGATAAGCCGGCGTATGTGCTGCAGGATTGGATATCCATTGTCGCTTGACTCGGCGAGCTTCGTATAGGCTTCGGCGCCGAGCAAGACCGAATAGGGGCCATTCACGCCGACAAGGCGCAACTGACTCAAGGCCCGGGCAATGGCGTCCGGATAGCCCCGCACATCCGCGGGCAAGGTCATGACCGGGTTGCTGGTCCCTTGGCGAATGCCGGTAATATCAGCTTCCGGATAGCCCTCGAAGATCGCGCGATCTTCGGTGAAAGCCACTTTGCGCGCCGCATCTTTCGCAGGCTGCCAATCCGAGTCATTGGCGCCGCGTTCGACATCGTCGATCTGCTGGCGATCGAGTTCGAACGGGACGCGCAACTCGACCAAGGCTTTGACTTCACGCTGGCGCGTCAACACGCCATCGCCCGGTCCAGAAATCGTGCGTAGGTGTCCTGTCCCGACGGCGGAAAGCGCGGCGCCGGCCGGACCTCGCAGATCGACGACGCGGCGCGCCGCGAGATATCGCCTTAATGTCCTCGATGCTTCCTCTTCAATCTGAGCCCAAGCATCGTCGGATATTGGCGCGAGCTCACGGTGCAAATTGTTCATCGGGAGTTTCCTTTGAGAGAGCCGATGCCAAGCGAACCGTCGCGCACCGGTGAAACGATTTGGCCAGAGCCTTCAGCCGCGGGCGCGGACGCCGCCGCGGCCGGCTGGTCCGCGCCGAGATTGTCCAGAAAGGTTCCGGTCGGAACGAAAAACAAAGCGCCCGTGACGGCGCGGCTGAAATCCAACAGCCGATCGTAATTGCCCGGCGGGCGCCCAACAAACATGTTTTCGAGCATCTGCTCGATCGTGCGCGGAGAACGGGAATAGCCGATGAAATAGGTTCCGAACTCGCCTTGGCCCGGCTGACCGAAAGGCCGATTCTCGCGGAGGATCTTCTTCTCCTGACCGTTCTCGACAATAGTCGTCAACGCATTATGCGCATAGGTCGGCTTTACGGCGGCGTCGAGCTCGGTATTCTCCAACTTCTTGCGGCCGATGATGCGCTCCTGAACCTCGACGGGAAGCAAGTTCCAGCTTCCTATATCGTGCAGGTATTTTTGGACGATCACATAGCTCGCGCCTGCAAAGGCCGGATCTTCCGCCCCGATCAATATGGCGTCGACGGCTTCCTGGTCCTCTGGGTTTTCCGTGCCGTCGACAAAGCCCAACAGATCCCGGTTGTCGAAAAATTGAAAGCCTTGAACTTCATCGGCGACAGCGACCGAATGACCAAGGCGCTCCATGATGAGAGCGGTCAGATTGAAACAGAGATCAAGGCGGTCTGCGCGGATATGAAAAAGCAGGTCCCCAGGGGTCGCTATGGCGTGGCGGGGCTCGGCATGAAACTCCCGGAAGGGATGAAGCTCCTTGGGCCGCGCACCGCCGCCAAATAGCCGATCCCATGCCTGCGAGCCAAATCCCATCACGCAGGAAAGACCGGCTTCCGGATAGCCAAATCCGACCGCGCGGACGAGGGCCGAAAGATCGGCGCCAAGCGTCAGAACGGCTGCCGCATCCGCAGGGTCTGGGTTGATCGTCAGCACCAAAAAGATCGCCGCGCGCGACTTCTGCGCCGTGATCTTTTGCAGAACGGTGTCGCCGCCACTGGCGGCAGGAGAGGAGGCCATACGGTCGAACCTGGTGGGCGGCTAAACTCTTCGGACGCATCGTCCATGGAACAGAGGCGGTAAAATAATAGCGCGCCCATGGTTGATATGTTCTAAACATGTTCCGATCCAGCCGCGTGAGTTAATCCGTCGCGTCAACCTTCTTTGCCGCAGCCGCGGAGCCTGAAATGCAGCACCGAAACGAGTTGGCGCATCGCTGAAGAATAACTGCAAGATATCGGGACCTCCATGAGCGCGGCGCATCTCGAGACGAAGGGCGGCGACCGACACGATCTCTCTCAACCCATGCCGCCATTCAGAATGCCTTCTACGTCCAGCGTCATCTCGATGATATATCCGCCGAGAAGGAGCATCGCGGAGCGCAGCTCCGAGCCGGAAATCGAAATCGGGTGGAGCTGAGGCGCGGCTTCTCCATTATGCTCCGGCCAAGCGAGCGTCACGGCGGCTTTGCCGGCTCGAACGGAGAAACTGACATGGTCAATTCTCACGGCCGTTTCGTCTGGTATGAGTTGAGTGCGACAGACGCAGAAATGGCCAAGGCCTTTTACGCCGGCGTAATCGGGTGGCGCGCGCGGGACGCGTCGATCCCCGGCTTGGCCTATAGCGTCTTTACCGCCGGAGACGCGCCCGTCGCGGGGCTGATGGTCCTGCCGCAGGAGGCGCGGCGAACGGGCGCGACGCCGCACTGGCTCGGATATGTCGGGGTCGATGATGTGGACGCCGCGGTCGCGCGGATCCAGCGGCTCGGCGGAGCGGTTCACGTTCCGCCGACGGACGTCCCAGACATCAGCCGCTTTTCAG
>CAWESJ010000027.1:0-4824 GCA_963811015.1 uncultured Alphaproteobacteria bacterium
CGGTTCCCGTTGTCATGGAACCCCCTTTCACAAAGATAGATCTTGCTTGCCGGCGAAGCCGCCAGCCGTCGAAATCGCATTTTCAGGCAAGGATACCGTTAGGTTAACGCTAGATTTCTCCGCGTAAAACCAAGTCTTCTGACCGTGTATCGACATGACGAATATGGTGCGGCGCCGATAAAAAGACAAGGACAATTTATCAAATTACTTGAGCGTGAGAATTTCGACACGAAATATTTATTGGATCTCCGCGCTTTTTTGTCAGAATTGCCGAAGCCTCGCCTTGGCGCGACGCATGCGCCGGCGCGACGCGAGAGCAGATCCCGGGCGAAGGGGTCCGTTTGAATTTTCAAAAAGCGCAAATTATACGTGTCATGAGCGCGCGATTCGGCGCGCGAAGCGCCGCTGGCGAGGCAAGAGTCGGAGCGCGGCGAGAGCGAATTCGGATATGCCTTCATGGCGTGGGCGACGCGCGGCGTCGAACCTGTCGATCCCGGGGCGCAAATGACCTATGACGACTATAATGCGTTTTGCCGCGCGCTTCCCGCCACAAGTCATGTGATCCAATGGGGAGGGTCGCATGTCTGGAAGGTTGGCGGCAAGGTTTTCGCCATAGGCGGCTGGGCCGAAAGAACTCCGGCTTTCACATTCAAGGTGAGCGACACTTCCTTTGAAGTGCTGAAAGAGCAATCGGGCCTGCGCCCAGCGCCATATCTTGCGTCGCGCGGCATGAAATGGATTTAACATTACGCCGCGCCGGGATTAGCGGACGAAGACTTAAAGAACTATATTCGCCAATCGCATCGCATCGTCTCTCTGGGTCTGACCAAGAAGTTGCGCCGCGAATTGGGGCTCGATGAGCCATAGAGCCGGATCGGCTCCATCGCTTGAGACATCGCTTGGCTTCCGCCGCTCACGCGCCGGCGGGCGCCACGTCACGGGCGATCGCGCTTTCTCCGTCGAGGAAAAAAGTTCCGCGCAGAAAGCGTATCGGAACCTTCTCGCCCGGCTGCAGGTTTGCGGCGACCGGCGCGTCGATCTCGACGCGCCCTTCGGCGTCTGGAATCAGGATTTCCGCCCGCCGCGTCGCGCCGCTGCGGCGCACGGCCACGATCTCGGCCCGCAGGCCGTTATCCGCCTCGCCGATCTCTATGTCCTGGGGCCGCACGTAAAGCCGCCCTTGTCCGCTCTTGCCGCTTCTGTCCGGGAGCGGCAGCTCATGCGCGCCGATGAAGAGGCGTCCCGCGCGCAAGTCGACCTTGAGCGGTCTCGCCTCGCCGATGAAGCTGTTTACGAAAGGGGTCGCTGGATGATCATAGATTTCGTCGGGCGAGCCGATTTGCTCGATGCGGCCGCCGTTCAGGACGGCGACCCGGTCGGCGAGCTCGAGCGCCTCGTCCTGGTCATGCGTCACGAATGTGGTGGTATGGCCGGTGCGCCGATGAATCTCGCGCAGCCAGGCGCGCAAGTCGCGGCGGACCCTGGCGTCAAGGGCGCCGAAGGGTTCGTCGAGCAAAAGCACCCTCGGCTCGACGGCGAGCGCGCGGGCGAGCGCCACGCGCTGGCGCTGGCCGCCGGACAATTGCCCCGGCCGGCGGTTCTCGAGCCCGCTTAATTGGACAAGGTCGAGCAATTCCAGCGTGCGGCGCTTGATTTCGGCCTTAGGCGGCCGCAATTCGCGATCGCGAACGTCAAGGCCGAAGGCGATATTCTCGCCGACGGTGAGATTCTTGAACAAAGCGTAATTCTGGAAGACGAAACCGACGCGCCTTTCCTGCACGGTCTTTTGCGAGGCGTCCTCGTCGCCGAAAAAGACCTGCCCCGAATCCGGGAATTCCAGGCCGGCGATGATGCGCAAAAGCGTCGTCTTGCCGGAGCCGGAAGGCCCGAGCAGGGCGACAAGCTCGCCGCTCCCAACTTCGAGGCTTATTCCGTCCAGGACGGGGCGGGATTTTGGCCCCGCGAAATTCTTGGTGATGTCGACGGTGCGGATCTGCATCGCGTTAGTTTCCTTGCCGGCGGCTCGCGCTTTGTTTTATCGTATTTTCTTCACGCGAACCGGCGCGCGCTTCGCTTGAAAATGCTCTCGCCCGGCTCAATGTCCGCCCGCTTTCCCAGGGAGGGACTCCTTAAATCTCGTCTCCAGCAAGGTCTTGGCGACGAGGGTCACCAGCGCCAGAAGCGCAAGAAGCGACGCGACGGCGAAAGCCGCTGTGATATTATATTCATTATAGAGAATCTCGACATGCAGCGGCATTGTGTTGGTCAAGCCGCGAATATGGCCGGACACGACCGACACGGCGCCGAATTCGCCCATCGCGCGGGCATTGCTCAAAAGCACGCCATAGAGCAGCGCCCATTTGATATTGGGCAGCGTTACGCGAAAAAAGGTCGCGAGGCCGCTTGCGCCAAGCGACAGAGCGACTTCCTCTTCGGCCGTCCCCTGATCCTCCATGAGCGCGATGAGCTCGCGCGCCACGAAGGGAAAGGTGACGAAGATCGTCGCCAGCACGATGCCCGGAACGGCGAAGATGATTTCTATATCATGCGCCTTCAGCCAGGGGCCGAGAACGCCCTGCGCCCCGAACAGCAGCACATAGATGAGGCCCGCGACGACCGGCGAGACGGAAAACGGCAGATCGACGAGGGTGATGAGAAAGCTCTTGCCGGGAAAGCGGAATTTGGCGATCGCCCAGGCTGCGGAAAGGCCGAAGAAAATATTCAGCGGCACCGCGATGGCGGCGACCAGAAGCGTGAGCTTTATGGCGCCGAGCGCATCGGGCTGCGCCAGGGCGGCGAAATAGGTCGCCGCGCCTTTGGCGAAGGCTTCATAAAACACGACCGCGAGCGGAAAGATCAGAAAAAGAGCCAGGAAGGTCACGGCGATGGCGACAAGAACGCCGGCCAGAAGAGGACTTTCCGCCGTCGCCGCGCCGCGGCCTCTCGCGGCCGAAAACCTGCTTCGCGTCCAAAAGCTTTCCGCCGTTTCCGGCGCCCATTGGGCGATTGTCTCGGTCATTGACCGAATCTCCTTCGATTCCAGGCCTGTATGAGATTGATGATCAAGAGGATCACAAACGAGGCGACGAGCATCAGCGTCGCGATGGCGGTCGCGCCCGCATAGTCGAACTGCTCGAGCTTCACGACGATGAGGAGCGGCGCGATTTCCGAGACGAAGGGCAGATTGCCGGCGATGAAGATGACCGACCCATATTCGCCCACGCCGCGCGCGAAGGCCAAGGCGAAGCCGGTCAAAAGCGCCGGCGTCAGGACGGGCAGAACCACCCGCCAGAGGGTCTGAACCCGCGTCGCGCCGAGCGTCGCCGCCGCCTCCTCGACATCGGCCTCGAGCTCGGCGATGACGGGCTGCACGGTGCGGACGATGAAGGGCAGGCCGATGAAGACAAGGGCCACGACAATTCCGAGCGGCGTATAGGCGATTTTCCAGCCCAAGGGCGCAAGCAGGGCGCCGATCCAGCCGTTCGGCGCGTAGATTGCGGCGAGCGCTATGCCGGCCACCGCGGTCGGCAGGGCGAAAGGCAGATCGACCGCCGCGTCAAACAGGCGGCGACCCGGAAAATCATAGCGCGACAGGACCCAGGCGACGACGAGGCCGAATAGGACGTTAATCGCGGCCGCGGCCAAGGCGAGGCTGAAACTGGTCTTCAAGGCCGCGAGAATGCGCGGCTCCGTCGCAATGCTCCAAAGGCCGGACGCGCCAAGGCTGCTTGCCCGCAGGACCAGCACGGCGAGTGGGATCAAAACGATCACGCTGAGATAGACGAGCGTGTAGCCGAGGGTGAGGCCGAAGCCGGGAAGGACCGAATTACGCCGTATCGCCAAAGCCACCCTGGAACGCCCTTTCGCTTTTCCCGCGCCGCCCGCGCGAGCCGTCGCCCTTCGCGCCCGTGAATTGCATGGTGCTGTCGAGCGTCGCCTCGCCCGATAAATAACATAGAATTTACTAACTTTACAGGATAACTATAATCATGGCGGCGGCGCGCAAGCAAGCGGATATTTTAACATTATATATATGTTATTTATTTTTATTTCTCGCCAAAGCTTGTTATTCGTCCTATATGCCAGCAAGGAAATCAAACGCGAGCGTCATCTCACGAGCCATGCCGAAAATCATTTCCGCAAATCGCCTCGCCGACGGGACGGTCGTCTATGCCGCGCCCGACGGCTCTTGGCCCACGGCTCTCGAAGCCGCGCGGATCTTCGAGAGCGAGGCCGAAGCGCGGGACGGTCTGCGCGCCGCCCATGCCGACGCAAAGCGCAATCTCATTCTCGATCCTTTTATCGTCGAAATTGTCCGCGAGGACGGCGGCCTGCGCGCGGCGCGTTTGCGCGACGCGATCCGGGCGCGCGGTCCGACCTTCGACTTCACGCCTTGGACAAGCGCCCAACCGGCTCGGAGCGAGCGGAGCTGACATGTATCGTTACGATGAATTCGATAGGGCCTTCGTCGCCGGCCGCGTCGAGCAGTTTCGCGACCAGGTCGCCCGCCGCCTCGCCGGCGAATTGGATGAGGAGCAATTCAAGCCGCTGCGGCTGATGAACGGCGTCTATCTGCAATTGCACGCCTATATGCTTCGCGTCGCCATTCCCTATGGCTGTTTGTCGTCGCGGCAGCTTCGCAAGCTCGCCCATATCGCGCGGCGCTACGACCGCGGCTATGGCCATTTCACGACAAGGCAGAACATCCAGTTCAACTGGCCGGCGCTCGCCGATTGCCCCGACATTCTCGACGAGCTCGCCGAAGTCGAGATGCACGCCATTCAGACATCCGGCAATTAGCAATACGTAACTGGAGGCCAACAT
>CAWESJ010000028.1:0-11771 GCA_963811015.1 uncultured Alphaproteobacteria bacterium
GCGCCTGCCGGATCTGCCGGTTCTCGCTGAAGAGGCCGCCGCCGCCGGCAAGAAGACGGTCGCCGGCTCGACCTTCATTCTCGTCGATCCGGTCGATGGAACGCGGGAGTTCCTGAGCCATAATGGCGAGTTCACCATCAATATAGGGCTGATCGTCGAGGGCGAGCCGCTGGCCGGCGTCGTCTATGCTCCGGCGCTCGGCCGGCTCTGGCTCGGCGGCGCCAAAGCCTCGTGCTGCCTTGTCGCGCCCGGCGCGCCTCTGCCGCCGCCAAGCGAACGCCGGGAGATCCATGTTCGCGCGGCGCCGAGCCAAGGGCTGACCGCGCTCGCGAGCCGCTCCCATTCCGACCCCGAGACGGAGGCCTTTCTCGCCGGGCTTCCCATCAAGGAGCGCCGCGCGGCGGGCTCCTCGTTGAAATTCTGCGCCGTCGCCGAGGGCGACGCGGATGTCTATCCGCGCTTCGGCCAGACGATGGAATGGGACACGGCGGCGGGCGACGCGGTTTTGCGCGCGGCCGGAGGCGTCGTTCTCGATCGCGACCGCCGCCCGCTGCAATATGGCAAGGCCGGCGCGCAGTTTAGAAACGGGCCTTTCGTCGCCTGGGGCGATCCCCGCGCGAGCCAGGCGTAGATCGCGATTGAATGGCGTCAAGCGGGCGAATTTTGCGGCGGCGGCGCGTCCGCTCCTCGCCATGTTCTTGACGCAAGCGCGGGTCACTTTGATCAAGCCATGATCGTGCGACCGACAGAGCCGTCAATCTTTCCTTAACGGCATTGCTTCAAAGCTCCTTAGCCGGACGCGTCGAAGGAGGCTCGAGGGCGTTCCCGTTTCGCGGAGGATCAAGACATGCAAACGCGAAGAGAAATGACGCTGGGGCTTGCAGCCCTCGCCGCCGGGATCTCCGCTCTCGGCGCGACCATGAGCGGCGCGCGCGCGGATGCGCCGGCCGGGCGGCCGGACGAATATTCTCCTGACGAGATCGTCTCCAACGGCCATCGCTTTTTCGGCTCGATCTCGCGCGGCCTCGCCGAGGTCGTCGAGAAAGCGACGAAGCAATGGGGCCGGCCGAACGGCTACATCCTGGGCCAGGAAGCGACCGGCGCGTTTTTCGGCGGCTTGCGCTATGGCGAAGGCGTGATGCACACCCGCAACGCGGGTGATCTGCGGGTGTTCTGGCAAGGACCTTCCCTCGGCCTCGACGCCGGCGCCGATGGCGACCGCACCATGATGCTCGTCTACAACCTGCCCGCGACCGAGGCGATCTTCCGGCGCTATGGCGGGGTCGACGGCTCGGCCTATCTCATCGGCGGATTTGGGATGACCGCGCTCGTCAACGACAGCGTCTATGTCGTCCCGATCCGCTCGGGGGTAGGGGCCAGGCTCGGCTTCAACGTCAGCTATCTGAAATTCACGCCCGCTTCGACCTGGAACCCGTTCTAAGAGCTGGAAATTGATCTTGAGCGCGTTCTTATCGATTGGATGAGTCCATCCAATCGGAACGCGCTCTATGATGGCCGGGCGCCAAGGCTCTCGTTCGACGCCGCCTTGCGAAAACTCCATCGCAGGATCGTGACCGCCGCGCCGCCGAATCCGTAGGTGGTCATGGTGACGCTCGCCAGCAAATAGATCAGGAAAGCTTCGCCGAGCCCGCCCGCGGCGGCCGGCGTTTCCAGGGCGGGAAAAATCGCCTGCAGCAGGAATAGGCTGGAGTTGGTGAAGGCGCCGAGAACCATCGCCCAGCGAATTGTCCAATGAAGCGGCGCCCTGGCGGCGTAGATCCCCAGGATCAAAGCCGTCATGAGAAGGAAATCAATATGCGCCTGAAGCAGCCGCGTCGGCTTGCCGGCGAATATGATTTTCAGGCCGGGGACGCCCAGGTTCAGCCCCACCAGGCACCAGGCCAGCGCCAAAGCCGCCAACAGCCATAGCGCGGCTCCCCTGATCAGTTCGATGTTCAGGTGATCGGTTGAATTTTGCTTCATATGAGCCTCGGCCTTTCCTGTCTTGGAGCCGGACGCGGGCGTTAGGCCGCGTTCTTCTCGTCGTGGCGATCTGCGACGCGCTCCGATGTTTGAATTTGAGCGATTCGATCTGCATGCGCTCCAGATTCGCGGCAGAATAATGCGCCGCGCCCTCCGCTACATGGCCGGGAGGGAACAAAAACTTGCCTGAAACGGCTGTTTCCATTTGCCAGACCGGCGGCGCTCGAATTCAATGGCCCAGAGCGCTTTCCGGCGGAATGGACTCATTCGGTCGGAAATCGCTCAATTTCAAAGAGTTGGCGCATGCTCTGGCGCATGTTGGGTTGAGGCGGATCGGGCGGAGGGAGAATGGTCAGCGGCGTCACGCTCACGACGGAGGATCATCCGATCCGCCAAAGACGCGACTGGCTGCGCGAGGTGATCGGCCGCGAATACACGAATGTCGAAATCACGCCGCCCGCCGGCGGCCGCCTCTTCAATGCAATGACCATTTACCCGTGGAAAGAGCTTAGGCTCTCGTCGATAAAATCGAACGCCATCGGCCTTGAACGATCGCCCCATGAGCCCGCCTGCGACAGTCATGACTCCTATTTCGCCGTGGTTCTGCTCGCCGGCGAATATCGCCTGGCCCAGGATGGCCGCGAGGTCTTTTTGAAGCCAGGGGATATGGCGATCTATGATGCGACGAGGCCGCATCGCGTGACCTGCCCGGCGAGCTTTTCAAAGCTGATCGTCTCGATCCCGCGGCCCTTTCTCAAGCAGAGGATGGCGGATGTCGAGCGCGTCACCGCGCTGCGCATTCCAGGCGATGTCGGGATGGGCGCGGTCGCGGCGGAGTTCATACGCGCCTCGGCGCGCCGCGCCGGCGAATTGGAGGCGCGCGCTTTCGCCGCGCTCTCCGACCATTGCGCCGATCTTCTCGTATTGAGTCTGGCGTCGGTCTGCGGGCAGGCCGCGCCGACGCGAAGCCGCGCGATGACGCTGGCGCGGCTCAAGCTCTTCATCGAGCAAAATCTGCGCGATCCCGAGCTCAGCGCCGCCGCAGTCTCGAGCGGGGTCGGACTTTCGCCGCGCTATCTCAACGGCCTCTTCGAGGACGCCGGCGCGTCGATGATGCGCCATGTCTGGACCCGCAGGCTGGAAAATTGCCGCGAGGATTTGCTTTCCGCGGCCTGCGCCGGCCAAAGCATTTCCGATATCGCCTTCGGCTGGGGCTTCAACGACCTGTCGCATTTCAGCCGGTCCTTCAAACAAAAATACGGCCTTTCTCCGCGCGCCTATCGGCGCGGCGCCGACGCCTGGCCAGAGCACGGCGCCGGAAAGCAGCAATCGCCTTTCGGACGACATCAGGCTCTAGAGCCTGTTCCGAAAAAGTTGATCGACTTTTTCGACATTTAGACATCGGATATACCCGATGTCTCATGAGAACATGCTCCAACTTATTGATCTGGAGCGAGTTCTTATCGATTGGATGAGTCCATCCAATCGGAACGCGCTCTAGGCCCTTTCCAAAACGGGCTCGACCGATAAAGCTTGGCGCGGCGCGAATTGTTTGCGGCGTCGGCTCAGGAGCCTGCCTTCATCCATTTGACCGCAGTTCGCGGGTCCGCGCGCGAAGACAATGAAGCTCGGCTTCAAGCCGCGCCATGTCGAGCAGATAGGCGATCAGGCCCAATTTTCCAAAATGCGCGAGGCGGGCGAGTTCGCCCGTCAATTGCGCGATATAGAGCGCGGTGGATTGCGCCGTCGCCTCAGCTTTGCGACTCTCGCTTTGGCCGCGTCGCGGCGGGCGGGCCGGGCGCCGCGAAGCGCTTGCGCTGATTTTCGGTGGGTGCGACTCGACCATGCCCTTGACCATGTCCTGACCCAGCCCGTTCAAATAAGGTGTCGAAAACCGAACCGCGCGGCTCCAATAAGCGTGAGTATAATCAACTTATAGTTGTTATCAATAAAATTGTTTCATTTTACGCGAGAAAAATCACGGCTGCGCGGCGGCTCCCGGCCAAGCGCGGCCGCGCGTCTTATATGGTCGCGGCCCAAGAGGCCGCGCGTCAGAGCGCCTTGACCGCCTCCAGCACGGCCGCGGCGTGGCCGGGAACTTTCACCTTGTTCCAAGCTTTCGCGATCCTGCCGTCGGGACCGATGAGGAAAGTGGTCCGCTCCACGCCGAAATATTTCCGCCCATACATGCTTTTCTCGACCCAGACGCCATAGGCTTCGAGCATCGTCTTTAATTCGTCGGAGGCGAGCGCGAGGTCGAGGCCGTGCTTTGTCTTGAATTTGGCGTGGCTTGCGGCCGAATCCGGCGATGCGCCGAGGATCGTCGCGCCGGCCTTTTTAAATTCCGGCTGGAGCGCGTTGAAATCGATCGCTTCCTTGGTGCAGCCCGACGTGTCGTCCTTGGGATAGAAATAGAGAACGAGCTTTTTGCCGGCGAAGCTCGCGAGCGAGACCTGGCCGCCGGCGTCGTCCGGCAGCGCAAAATCAGGAGCCTTGTCGCCCGCGGCCAATTTCTTGCCCATTTCGCCTTCCTTTCGTCGCATTAAAAAGGCCATTTGCCTTGATTAATCGGGATCTATCGCCGACGCCGCCAGCCCGCGTGGATTGTTTCGCTCGATTTTACACAAGTTCTTGGTCTTGGCCGTCCGGTTCGTGAAAAAAAACGCTGGGGTGAAGGTTTCTGTTGGACGCGCGCCGCGGCCTTTCGACAAGGCTTCGCGTTTCGCGTAAACTGAGAGCTTCAGGTTCAGCTCGCCACTGAAAGGCCGCGCGCGGTTGGTCGAACAACGTGAGCAACACTCGGCGCGCCAGGGCGTTTGGCCGCTTCGACGGGCGGGGGCCGGCTTCGGCGCGGCGTCGTCAAGGCCGCCGCGCCGCGCCGCGCGGCTCGTTTGGTCCAGTTGCTATATCGCGCTTGGATGCCTCGCGCTGGCGCTGATTGTCGGCGGGCTTTTCGTCGCCCGCCTCGCGCAGGGACCGATCACGATTTCCGGCCTCGGCGCCCAGATCGCCAGCGCCCTCGATCAGCGTTTCGGCCGCGGCTATGATTTTCGCCTCGGCCAGGCTTCGATCGTCAAGCGCGGCTATGCGCCGACCCTGAGCATTGACGGGCTCGCCCTGAAGGACGCCGCCGGCAAGACCATCCTGACCGCCCCGCGCGCCGAAGTTTCGGTCGATCTCCTCTCGCTCTTCGCGGGCCGGGTCACGCCCAAGCGGCTCGAGATCTTCGACGTCGAACTGCATATGGCTCTCATGCCGGATGGTTCGCTGGCGCTGCCGGCGGCGCCTGAGTCCAAGGACGCGGTCCCGTTCACGCCGCCTCTCGCCGACGCCCTGGCCCAAGGGAGCCTTGCGCCGCAGAAGAAGCCAGGTCCGTTCGCCGCCGCCTCGGCCGCGCCGGCGAACTCGGAGCCTTCGGCGACGCGGCCCCGAGCCTTGATCGTGAAGCAGATGGCGGCGTCGATCCGGCTGATGATCGACAGCCTGACCAATCCGGAAAGCCCCATCGCCGCCGTCGATCGCGTCGGCATCGCGCGCGGGCGCGTGGTGATCGACGACCGCACCGCCGATCAAACCATGGTCTTCAACGGGGTAAGCCTCGGCTTCGACAAATCCTCGCGCGCCACGACGTTCAATCTGTCCGTCGACGGGCCGAATGGCCGCTGGGAAGCGAGTGGGCTCGCCAGCGGATTGCCGGGCGCGGAGCGCCGGCTCGCCTTGTCGCTGCGCAATCTCTCCCTGGACGAGATCCTGCTCGCCACGGGGGCGCGGTCGATCGGCGCCGATTTCGACATGCCGGTCTCGGCCAAGATCAATTTCGCCGTGAACGCCGACGGCTCGCTGTCGGAGGCGGCCGGCGCGGTCGATTTCGGCGCGGGCTATTTGCGCTTCGACGATCCGAACGACGAGCCGATGCTGGTCGACTTGATCCATGGCGGGTTTCATTGGGACGGCGCGGCGCGGCGCATCCTGATCGATCGCTCGAGGCTGGTCTCGGGAGGGACCCACGCGGCCATATCCGGTTTTGTCGCTCCGCCGGTGCGCGAGGGCGATCCCTGGGCGGTCGAAATCGTCAGCGCCGAGCCGAATATCGCGGCGCCAGAGAGGCCCGGCCAAAAGCCGGTCGAGATCGATCGCGGCGAATTGAAAGGCCGGCTGCTGCTTGCCGAGAAGAAATTCCTTCTCGATCGTTTTTCCTTCAGCGGGCCCGAATGCGGCTTCGCCATGGCGGGCGAGGTCGAATGGACGAACGGGCCGCATATGCGGCTTGGGGCGTCGATGTCGCCGACGCCGGTCGCGGTCGTGACGCGCCTCTGGCCGTCCTTCATGGTCGCGCCGGTGCGCTCCTATCTGACCTCCCATGTTCGGGGCGGAATCGTCCAGAAAGCCACTCTGCAGCTCGATTTCAACGCGGCGGTCCTGGCGGGGATGCGCGCCGAGCATCCGCCGCCGGACGACACGGTCGCCCTTGATTTTACTGTTACGGACGGGAGCCTGGATTTTCTTGCCGGCGTTCCCTATTTGCGCGGCGTCGATGGGGTTGGCCATGTCACCGGCCGGAGCTCGACGTTTACGACGACAAGCACGGGCTTCATCGACGCGGGCGAGGGGCGCCGCCTCACCATATTGGAGGGCGGCAGCTTCCACGTCGCCGATGCGGCGTTGAAGCCGACCCCCGCCATGATCGTCGCCAAGGTTTCGAGCAGCGTCGAGGCCGTCGGCGACCTTCTCTCGCGCGAGGCGCTGAAGCCCTTTGCGAGCCTTCCGCTCGATCAGTCCACGCTGAAGGGGCAGGTCGACGGCAAACTCGAAATCGACATGAGTCTCGGCCCGAACATGGGGCCAAACGACATCAGCCTGAAGATCAATGCGGCGGTCACGAATTTCTCGGCGGAAAATCTGATCGGCAAGGAAAGGCTTGAAGACGCGACCCTGGCGGTGACGGTCGATCCCGCCGGCCTGCGCGCCAGCGGGCAAGGGCGAATGTTCGGCTCGCCCGCGACGATCGACATGGTGCGGCCCGAAGGCAAGACGGCCGACGCCTCGATCAATCTGATCCTGGACGACGCCGCGCGGGCGAAGCACAATATTTCCATCCTTCCCGGCCTGACCGGCCCGATCGGCGCCACGCTCAGGGCGCCTCTGGGCGGCGGCGAGAAACTCAAGGCGCAAGTGGAGCTCGACCTCACCCATGCCGCGTTCGATTGGCTCGGCATGCAGAAACCCGCCGGGAAGCCCGGCAAGGCGAAGCTCTCTCTCGTCGTCAATGAGAACTCGACCTCGCTCGACCAGATCGTCGTCGATGCGGGCGCGATTCAGGCGCGCGGCGCGGCCGAGCTCGCCGCCGACCAGTCGCTCTCCTGGGCCAGGCTCGCTCAGCTGAAAGCGTCTTCCGGCGACGAAATGAAGCTTGAAGCCACCCGCGCGGGCGACATCCTCAAAGTCATGATCCGCGGCGCGACGATCGACGCGAGGCCCGTCCTGAAATGGCTGATCGCGGCCTCGCCGGATCCGATTCCGCCTCCGGCCGAAAGCAAAGACAAAGACAAGGAGAAAGACGCGCCGCCGATCGATGCGGGCGCCGTCAAGGACGCGGGTCCCAAGGAGGTCGAGCTCGACCTGAAGACAGGGCTTCTGACCGGCTACAACAAGGAGGTCGTGACCGGCGCCGAATTGCATCTGGTGCGCGGCGACAATCAACTCAAGCAATTCTCCTTCGCCGGACGGTTCGGGCGCGAGCCGGTTTCGGGCAATCTGACCAATTATCCCGCAGCCCCGCAGATCAACTTCCTGTCCGATGACGCGGGCTCGCTTTTGTCCTTCGTCGATCTCTACAAGCATATGGAGGGCGGCCGCCTCTCCGTCGCGATGCGGGTGAGCCCCGGCGTGCTGGATGGCGGGCTCGAGATCGAATCTTTCGTCTTGCGCGACGAGCCGGCCTTGCGCCGTATGGTCGCCGAAGGCGTCCCGTCGAGCGAGGCCGCGCATGTGAAGAAGATCGACGTCGGCTCCATGGCCTTCGCCAAATTGCAGGTGAAGTTCGAGCGCGCCGGCAGCCGCGTCGAGCTGCGCGAGGGCACGATGCACGGCGAGTCGATCGGCCTCACCGTCGACGGCTGGATCGACTATGCGCATGACAGGGTGGACATGCGCGGCACGTTCGTGCCGGTCTATTCGGTTAACAACCTGTTCTCGAAGATCCCCGTCTTCGGCATGATCCTCGGCGGCGGCGCGAACGAGGGGCTGATCGGGGTCAATTTCCGCGTCGAAGGCGCGGTCAGCGCGCCGACCCTCAACATTAATCCGCTGTCGGCGATCGCGCCCGGAATCTTCCGCCAGATTTTCGGCGTGGGCGCCAATTTCCCGCCCTCCGGAGCGGTCAGAGAATAGGCTGTGCGCCGCATGCCGCGCGCGCCGCAAAAGCGCTTTTCTCCAGTGGCGTGTTGTGAATGGGCGCCTGCAGCTGTAGGGTGCAAGCTCATCGAGCCGAATCGATGACGTTAGTTAACCGACATGAGTTCATTAGCCGTAGGCCGCTGATTTGCACCAGCGGTTTCCGCTTATAATAAATTAGGGAGATCAAGATGCGCTTATGGTGCAGGGCCGCCTTCGCCCTATTTGCCGCCTTAACGCCGGCGGCGACCGCTTATGCGGCGTCCCCTATGACGGCGACGGAGCGCGCCGCGAGTTTCGGCCTCACCGATATTCGGGCCATGGTCTATATACCGGGGCCGATCGGTCCGGCGAAGCCGGTAAGCACCGCCCCCACCTATCAGAATTGCCCCTCCGCCTTGCCTTATTTCCTGAATGAGGACCTGGAGGTCTATGGTTGCCAAGGTCAACGAGCCGGCCGGCAGGACGCAAAATATACAATTTATAACGACTCGGATTTCTACAACGCGAATTTTACGCCGCTATGGGGCGTTGTCGGGAACCAGTATCGCGACGACCTTGGAAGATATAAGGCCGAGCTGAACGCGAATTACATCCGTCCCTATGACTGGCAAGCAAATCCCGCCATTCGCAACCATCATCCTTTCCTGAACTACGCCAGTTCGCTTGGAATGCATGTGTCAATTCCCATATCTACCTATAACTTGAGAATAATGTGCGGCGAGCCCGTACCCGGCAATTGGCGGCATAATGTGGAATGGATCTTCAAGGAGATCTATCAATCCGGCGCCGTTGACAAGGCGGCGGGGATTTTGGAGGTCTTCAACGAATATAACGTCAATTCATGCGCGAACCCGCAATTCGTGGCGGAGGTTATCGCGGAATGGAATAAGTTGGAAATCGCAAACAGCGTGCCGGACGCGCAAAGGATGCTTATCGGGTTCCCGGTGACCTTCGGCGAGCAAAACGGCATTCCAGGCGGCGCCGGACTCGACGTTTTCAACGCGATCAAGAACAATCCCAGCCTCGGCAAGAGTTTCTGGACCGCGCGCATCGTTTATGCGGTCAATGCGTTCAACAGCGGCTCATTCATGCTGAATTGGACCACCACCACGCTTCCCGCATGGTTCGCCAAGCACGGCATTCCGACCACGACGCCTGTGGTGTTCACGGAATATGGCCGGAGCTCGGACGAGGCCACCCCTCCCACCGAGGCCGGACAGGCGACATGGGTCATGGGCCAATTCCAGGCGATGTGGCCGAAACCCGCGAATTTTCTCGGAGCCATGGCCTTCGTGAACGAATATCGCCCTTGGCTAAAGAAGCCCGAACCTAATTATGGCCTCACGGATTTCGGTCAAGGACCTGGATCCTGGGGCAAGCCCGCCGCCACCTATGTCCATTCGGAAATGTATCAGAATCCGAACGCGCCGATCGGGCAACTCTGGACCGCTCTGTATCAAATTGATCCGCAGAAGCCGAGGCCGGCCTATTGCGCGGTCGGCAAGGTCTATTTCGGCGCGGGACCCAGCCTGCTTGCCCATAAACCGCGCTTCGACGCGCTTGGGTTGACGGCGTCGTCCGGCGTTTCCGGATGTCAGGAGGCGGGACGAACTGTTCCGCCTCTCTTGCTTTTCCGCGCTCGGGGGCATGTCTGGCCGAGCGCGCTCCATTGCGCGGAAACGGGGCGGCGCGAGGCTCCTGCCCAGCGCCTAGAGCGGGATGAGGAAAAGTGGAACCCGGTTTTCCGCCCGCATCCCGCTCTAATCTCTTGGAATCGATCACGTTCATGATTTTGGATTGATTCCATCCAAAATCATCGTGATCTAAACCAGCCTCAACAGCACATGGCGCTTGCGCCCGAGCGAAAGCTTCACAACTCCGTCCCGGACGTCGCCGGCGCCAATCACGGCGCGCTCGTCGGTCACGGTCGCGTCGTTGATCTTGAGGCCGCCGCCCTTGATCTGGCGCCGCGCTTCGCCGGTCGAGGCGACGAGCCCCGCCTTGACGAAAGCCGCGAGCGCGCCAAGCCCCGCCTCGATCTCGCCGCGCGCGATGTCGATCGACGGCAGGCTTTCCGCCAAGCTGCCTTCCTCAAAGGTCTTGCGCGCCGCCTCGGCCGCCGCGCGCGCCGCCTCCCCGCCATGGACCATGGCGGTCGCCTCGGTCGCCAGCACTTTCTTCGCCTCGTTGATCTCGGCGCCGCCGAGCGCCTCGAGCCGCGCGATCTCGTCCAGCGGCAATTCGGTGAAGAGCTTCAGGAAGCGCCCGACGTCGCCGTCCTCGCAATTGCGCCAATATTGCCAGTAGTCAAAGACCGGCAGCATGCTTTCCTCGAGCCAGACCGCGCCTTGCGCCGTCTTGCCCATTTTCGCGCCCGAGGCGGTCGTCAGCAGCGGCGAGGTCAAGGCGTAGAGCTGGCTCGTCCCCATGCGCCGGCCGAGGTCGATGCCAGTGATGATATTGCCCCATTGATCCGAGCCGCCCATCTGCAGAATGCAGCCATGGCGCTTGTGCAGCTCGACGAAATCATAGGCCTGAAGGCACATATAGTTGAATTCGAGGAAGGATAATTCCTGATCGCGGTCGAGCCGCATTTTCACCGAATCCATCGCGAGCATGCGGTTGACCGAGAAATGGCGGCCGACCTCGCGCAGGAAGTCGATATAGTTGAGCGCGCCGAGCCAATCGGCGTTGTCGGGCATGATCGCGTCATGCCTGCCCTCGCCGAAACTCAGGAACTTGGAAAAGACGCGCTTGATGCCCTCCTTATTGGCGGCGATCGTGTCGAGGGTGAGAATTTTGCGGCTTTCGTCCTTGCCGGAGGGGTCGCCCACCTGCGTCGTGCCGCCGCCCATCAGCGCGACCGGCTTGCCGCCGGTCTTTTGCAGCCAGCGCAGGAGCATGATCTGCACGAGCGAGCCGACATGCAGCGAGGCGGCGGTGCAGTCGAACCCGATATAGGCGGTAAGATCGCCGCTTTTGGCGCGCAGATCGAGCCCGGCGAGATCGGAGCATTGATGCAGATAGCCGCGCGCCATCAGCACGGCGAGAAAATCGGACGCAGGGCGGAAATCGTCGGACACGCGCAATTCCTTCAAGATGGAGCGGCGAGGTTTAGAGCATGACGCCGAAAAGTGGAAACCGGTTTTCGGCCGAGGTCATGCTCTGACCCGCTGTTGGAGGAACGTGGCTCTTATGCAACGCCGCGCGTTTAAATGCGCCGAGAGGGCCGGCACGCGCTGATTTTAGCGCCCAATGGCTGCGTCTCGGGTTATCCTTCGGCTCCGGAGGAGAACCTTGCGATGAGCCTGACCCGCGCGATTGGCCTCATGAGCGGCACCTCGATGGACGGCGTCGACATCGCCTTTATTGAGACTGACGGTGAGGAACAA
>CAWESJ010000029.1:0-18690 GCA_963811015.1 uncultured Alphaproteobacteria bacterium
ACCAGTACCAGGACCACGGCGGGCGCAACCCCACCGGGGGCTACCCGGCCGCTGGCCGCCGCTCCACCGGCGAGTACCCCACGACGGTAGGCAACCCGACCGGGGGCTACCCCGCCACGAGCCGCAACCCGACCGGCGACTACCCCACGACGGTGGGCAACCCAACCGGGGGCTACCCACCCGCAGGCCCGCAACCCGACCGGCGAGTACCCGACCACGGTAGGCAACCCGACCGGGGGCTACGCCGCCACGAGCCGCAACCCGACCGGCGAGTACCCCACGACCGTACGCAACCCAACCGGCGGGTACCCCGCCGGCGACTACCCCACGACGGTGGGCAACCCGACCGGGGGCTACGCCGCGACAGGCCGCGACGACTACGACGCTTACGCCCCCGACGCATACGGGCAGGACTTCGGCTAGGGGAGCCCGGCCATAACTCCGGTCCGGCTACGGCAACCCGGCCGTCGGCTACGACGATTACGCGGCCGCTGGCGATCTCTACCAGGACCCGTACGGCGAGGACGCCGAGCAGCCCGGCGCGGGCAAGAAAGGCAAGGGCGGCCGCTCCAAGACCAAGGAGAGCGGCGCCAAGAAGCGCTCAAGCAACCCGCGCCGGGCCCAACGGCGCCGCCGACGCCGCTCGGGCTGGTCGCGTTTGCGGTCGCGGTCGTGGTCGTCGCCGGCGGGCGGCGTACGTCTTCCTGCTCAACCCGAACTCGGGCGCGAAGAACAACACTGCCGTGAGCCCGCTGCCGACCGCGAGCGCCCAGCCCTCGACCCAGGCCTGCGTCAAGGTGTTCGGGATTTACTGCCACATCCAGGCCCGGGTCCACGACCCGATCCCGCTGACCGTCGCCGGGCTCTTCCCGCCCGTGGTCAACAACGAAAAGGACGGGAAGGTCACAAGCTCGTTCACCCTGGCCACGACCAAGGTGGACACGACGTGCGCGAAGGCGGTGATCGGGCAAACCTGATCACCCAGCTGAAAGACGGAGACTGCACGCAGGTGCTGCGCGCCAGCTATGTGTCGGGCGACGGCAAGATGATGGGCACCATCGGCGTGATCAACCTGACCTCCACCAATGAGGCGCACTACGCGGGCAAGGTGGTCGACCAGAACGACTTCATCGCCCCGCTGGCCGCGAAGAAGGGCGTCGCCAGCAAGCTCGGCCAGGGCACCGGCGTCGTCGAGGCGGAGTACAAGGGCCACTACCTGATCTGACCTGGTCCGAGTTCGCCAGCCGGGCCACGCCGTCGACGACGGCCGCAGGACAACCAGCTCGAGCAGTTCAGCGGCGATCTGGTCGGCGGGCACCGCCAACATCAACCTCAGCCAGCGGATGGCTGAGCGGCGACAGCCGTCCGACAGCGGCTCGTAATCCGCGGACTCGGCGGGTGAGGCGGCGCGTGCCGCCAGCTGGTCTGGTCCGGGTAGCGGACCTCTTCGAGGCAGAGGCCGTGCGGGGCGACGACCCGGACGGCCGGGTCGCGGACGGCGGCCGTGAGCACCTGCGGCGGCCAGGCGGCGGGCGGCTGCCCTCGCCGACCGGGAGCAGCGCGCCGACCAGGGCGCGGACCATGTTGTGGCAGAACGCGTCGGCACGACGCGCCCACCGCCACGCCCGTCGGCGTCGCGCTGCCAGTCGAGGCGGCGCAGCGCCCGGACCGTGGTCGCGCCCTCCCGGCGGCGGCAGAAGGCGGCGAAGTCATGCTCGCCGAGCAGCAGCGACGCGGCCTCGTTCATGGCCGCCAGGTCGAGCGGGCGGGGGTTCCAGAGCGTGTCGTGCCTGCGCAGCGGATCGGCGGCGGCCGGGTCATCGCAGATCGCGGTAGGCGTAGCGGCGCCACAGCGCGGAGAAGCGGGCGTCGAAACCCTCCGGGGCGGGCCCGATGGCGTGCACCCGGATGTCCGGCGGCAGCGCCCGTGCCAGCCGCCGCGGTGCCGCCGGCGCCGTGCTCCTCCCAGAGCCGGCGGGCGGCAGGTCGGCGTGGGCCACCTGGCCCGCGGCGCGTGCACCCAGTGTCGGTCCGCCCGGCGACGGTCAGCCGACCGGCTCAGACAGGCGCAGCACGTGCCCCGAGGACACGGGAAAGCTCTCCCTGCACCGTCCGCTGCCCGGGCTGCGTCGCCCACCCGGAGAAGCCGGTGCCGTCGTAGGCGAGGTCGAGCCGCACCCGGATGATCGCGTTCTCGGCGGCCGGGGCGGCTCCGCGAGCGGGCCCGCGCTCATCGGTTCCGCCGGGGGGCCGGGTCATGGAGGACGACGGGGTAGTCGAAGGGTCCGTTCGGGATGAGCCTGATTTTGAATTTGACCCTGCGACCGGCCGGGAAATGAGAATGGGTAGCCTGCGGCGGCAACAACTGCCGCAGGCTACCCATGTGCTCGTGACTTTCTCGACCGCAGGCGTCAGGCCTCCGGCTCGGCCTCGTCCGCCGTGCCGGTAACCTCGTCGGTCGTGGTCTCGGCGTCTGCCTCTTCCGCGACGACGCGCGCCTTGTCGGCAGCGTCGTCCGCCGACTCGTCAAGGTTCTCCGCCCCGTGGGCGCCAGCCAGGTCGGCCGCGGTCTCCGCGTCAGCGGCGGCCTCCGCCTCGACGGCGGCCTTGGCCACCGCATCCGGGACCGGTGAGGCGGCGGGCGCGCGGGCGGTGCGGTGCGGCGCCAACTTGTCGCGCCGAGCTCCTCCGTGACCAACTCGATGACCGCCATGGGGGCGGCGTCGCCCTTGCGGTGGCCGATCTTCGTGATCCGGGTGTAGCCACCAGGGCGCTCGGCCATGGACGGGCCGATCTCGGAGAACAGGGTGTGCACAACGCGGTCGCCCGGCCGCCCGACTCCTGCGGTTAGGCGTGATCACGCCCTCCACCTGGCGACGGGCGTGCATGTCACCGCGCTTGGCGGAGGTGATCAGCTTCTCCGCGTACGGACGCAGCCTGCGCGCCCGGGCCTCGGTGGTGGTGATCTTCCCGTGCTCGAAGAGGCGGTGGCCAGGTTCGCCAGCATGTGTCGCTGGTGAGCCGGGCTGCCGCCCATCCGGGCACCCTTGGTAGAGCAATACGTGGCCCTGCCGCTGCTGGCTTCAACCGTTCCTCTCGCTCACCCAGGCGCCTCTTCCAGCACGACATGCGCATTGGTGCCGCCGACGCCGAAGGAGCTGACGCCGGCGCGGCGCGGCCAGGCCGAGCGCGGCCAATCGCGCCATTCGGCGTTCACATAAAATGGGCTGCCGTCGAACGGAATATGCGGATTGGGAGTCTCGAAAAACAGGGTCGGCGGCAGCTTGGCCTCGCCCAGCGCCAAAACCGTCTTGATGAGGCCGGCGGCGCCGGACGCCGCGTCGAGATGGCCGACATTCGGCTTGACCGAGCCGACCGCGCAGAAGCCCACATCGTCGGTGCTGGCGCGAAACGCCTTGACGAGGCCGGCGACCTCGATCGGATCGCCAAGCGGCGTGGCGGTGCCATGGCATTCGACATAGCCTATGGTGCGGGCGTCAACGTCGGCGTCGGCCAAGGCGGCGGCGATCGCCTGGGCCTGGCCGTTCGCGCTCGGCGCGGTGAAGCCCATCTTGCCGGCGCCGTCATTGTTGACGGCGGAGCCGCGAATGACCGCATAGACATGATCGCCGTCGGCGAGCGCGTCCTCGAGACGCTTCAGGAGCACCACCCCGGCGCCGCTGCCGAAGACGGTCCCGTCCGCCTTGGCGTCGAAGGTGCGGCAGCGGCCGCCCGCCGACCCCATCGCGCCATCCTGGGCGAGATAGCCGCGCCGCTGCGGCAATGAAATCGACACGCCGCCGGCGAGCGCCATGTCGGACTGATAAAAGAGAAGGCTCTGGCAGGCCTGCGCGACCGCGACCAGGGCGGTCGAGCAGGCCGATTGAACCGTCACGCTCGGCCCGCGCAGATCGAGCTTATAGGAGACCCGGCTGGCCAGAAAGTCCTGCAAGCCGCCGATAAGCTCGGCATAGCCGCCAACTTGATATTCACTGGCGAAGAGATCGGCGGCGGCGCGATCCCCGCAGACATGGCGCAGAAAATAGGTGTTTATGCTGGCGCCGGCGAAGACGCCGATCGCGCCGCGAAAGCGGGCCGGGTCATACCCGCCGTCTTCGAGCGCCTGCCAGGCGCATTCGAGGAACAGGCGATGCTGCGGATCGGTGAGCGCGGCCTCCCTCGGGTGCATCCCGAAGAATTCGGCGTCGAACAGCTCCACCCCGTCGAGAATGCCGCGCGCGCGGACGAAATTCGGATCGTCGCGGACAAATTGGTCGAAGGCGTCCTCGAGCTCGGCTTCGGCGAAGCGGGTGATGGATTCCACATTGTCGCGCAAATTGCGCCAAAACGCCCTTACATCGGCGGCGCCCGGAAACCGGCCGGCCATGCCAATGATCGCTATGCCCGTCGGCACGACGGACGATTGCCCGAAAAGGTCTTGCTTCATGGCGCGGATATCGTGCGGCGGCGCCAGACCCGCCGCAGCGCCTCGCTTTGCCGCTGCCTGCGGTCGTGAAGATCATCCATCGGCAACCTCTCGGGGTCTCGCGCGCCAAGGCGCGCCGCCAAGGCCCGGATGGTCGTCTGCTCGAATAAGGCGGTCACCGGAATGTCGCCAAACTGCGCCCTGATTTCCTCGTGCAGCGCCATCAGGTCGAGGGAGCCGCCGCCAAGGTCGAAGAAATTCGCGTCGAGGCTGACATAGGGCAGCTTCAAAAGCTTCCGCCAGATCGCGGCGAGGCTCGCCTCGACGTCGCTCGCCGCCTGCTCCGGCCGCGCGTCGGCGCCGGGCGAAGCTTCGGGCTCCGGCAGCGCATTGCGATCGATCTTGCCGCTCGGCGTGAGCGGCATGCGCTCGAGCGCGACAAGCCGGGCTGGAACCATGTAATCTGGAAGTCCCGAGCGAAGATGCTCCTTCAGCCGTTCGATAAGCGAAGACCCCTCGCCCGCCGCGCGGCCTTCAGCGCCCCCGGACGCCGCGACGACATAGCCGATAAGCTGCTTGCCGAAGGCCCCCCGCGCGACGACGGCCGCCTCGCGCACGCCTTCATGCGCGAGCAGACGCGCTTCGATCTCGCCGAGTTCGATCCTGAAGCCATGGATCTTCACCTGATGATCGGCGCGGCCGACATATTCGATTTCGCCGTCGGCGCGCCAACGGGCCAGATCTCCGGTCCGATAAAGGCGCTCCCCCGCGCTTCCGGCGAAGGGGCTTGGAATGAACCGCTCGGCCGTCAGCTCGGGACGGCCGAAATAGCCCCGCGCCAAACCCGCGCCTCCAATGTAAAGCTCGCCGATTATGCTGGCCGGAACGGGATTGAGGTCGGCGTCGAGAATATAGAGCTGCGTGTTCCAGATCGGCCGGCCGATTGGCGGCAGAACCTCCTCGGCGCAATTGGTCGCGACGAAATTGCTGACGACATGGGTTTCCGTCGGACCATATTGATTGACGAGGGCGCATTGCGGTTCTGCGCGGAGCCAAGCCGACAGATCCGGGGTGAGCCTGAGCTGCTCTCCCGCCGTGATGATCTGGCGCAAGTCCGGCAGACGCGCGCCGCGCGCAGCCTTCGCCGCGGCGAGCGGCTGCAGAACCGCCGCCGGCAGATAGAGCCGCGCGACGGCTTCGCTCCGCAGCAGGGCCAAAAGCGCCCCAAAATCCCGCCTGACCTCTTCGCTCGGGATGATGAGCGCGCCGCCGGCGATCCAGGCGCTGAAGATTTCCTGAAAGCTGACGTCGAACGAGAAGGAGGCGAACTGCAAGGTGCGGACGCCGCCGGGCAAGGCCTCCTTCTGCCATTGCAGGAGGTTGGCCAAGGCCGCGTGCTCGAGCGCCGCGCCTTTGGGCCGCCCCGTGGAGCCCGACGTATAAATGCAATAGGCGAGATTTTGCGGCGAGGCGCCGGAATCGAGATCGGCCGCAGGCTCAGACTCGGCCTCCGCCCAATCGCCGTCAAGCCGCCACAGCCGGCGCCGTCGCTGGAAGCTTTGCGAGGAGCCGATCCTGCGTCAAGACAAGGGCGAGGTCGGCGCTTTCGATCATATAGGCAAGGCGCTCTTTCGGATAGGTCGGATCGAGCGGAACATAGGCGCCGCCGGCCTTGAGAACGCCGAGCAGGCCGACCGCCATATCGAGTGAGCGCTCGACCGCAAGCCCGACAAGAACATCCGGACCTACGCCGAGCCGACGCAGGCGCCGCGCGAGCCGATTGGCTTTTGCGTTGAGCGCGCCATAGGTAAGCGCCGCGCCGTCGCTGACGACGGCGACGGCCTCGGGCGTCTCCTTGGCCTGGGCCTCGAACAGCTCATGCACGCAGGACGGCGCGTTCGCCCTGGTTTCCCCCAGGCTCCAAGCGCCGAGAATCAAGGCGCGCTCGTCGGCGCTCGCGAGCGCGAGCCCGCCGAGCGCGCGCGAGGCGTCGGCGGCCATTTCCTCAATGAGACGAACCAAACGGCCATGAACGGCCTCGATCTGGCCGGGCTCGAACCGGTCGCGGAGATAGGAATAGTTGAACGACGAACTCATCGGCGGCGCGCAGGACCAGGGCCGCTTCGGGCGTCGCGCCTGCGTCAAGCGGCGCGAGAGCGTCCAAGCCGCCGCGCGCGGCGGCGCCGGTCGGGCGGTCGTCGAAAATGACGATCGTGTCGAACAGGCTCTGTCCGGCGCCGCCGGCCGAGCGCCGGACGCCCCCAAGGGACAAGGCGGCCGGGACTGGGCCTGGCGAGATCAGAACCTCGTCTCGAAGGGCGCGCAGCCAATCGCCGACGGATTGGTCCGGCCGCAGGCTCTGAATCATGGGCGGGATCTGATCAAAGCGGCCAGCCTCGCCCCCGGCGGATTGGCGATCGGACGATCCCTCGGCGGCGGCGGCGCCGAAGGCGACGGTCCTTTGTCCGCAATAGCGCCGCAGCAGCAAGGCCCATGCCCCGAACATGAGAATCTTCGGCGCGATCCTCTCCTTCCGGGCGAAGCCGAACAGGCGATCGGTCGCAGCAATGTCCAGACGCGCGCAAAGCCGGCCATATCCGCCGGCGCGCGGCCCATTCGCGCGGCGATCGCCGCGCGCTCCGCTGGCGGCGTCGGCGAGCAAACTCGGCTCGCGCAAATCCCCGAGCTTCCGCTTCCAAAAGCGCTCGGCCGCGTCGCGCGCGATCTCCGCGTCGCGCTCGGATCTGCGCACGAGCTCGAGGACGCCATCGGCGCGCTGGCGGACGAGATCGCCAGTTCGATACATGCGGCGGCCGGGATCGCCGGCGAGCCGATCCGGGAGAAACCGGTCCGCCGTCAGTTCCGGCTGGCCAAGATAGCCGAGCGCGACCCCCTCGCCGGCGACGAAAAGCTCGCCAATCTGTCCGGACGCGACCGGGCGAAGGCTCTCGTCGAGGACATAGGCTTTGGCGCCAGCGATCGGCCGGCCAATCGCTGGCGCGGCGGCGGCGGCGGCGGCGGCGGCGGCGTCTTGCGCAAGCTCGTGGCGGCAGGTGAAATTGGCGACTTCGAGCGATCCATAATCGCTGACGAGACGCCGGCCAGGCAGCAGGTCGCGCGCCCGGCGCAGATGCTCCGGCGAGGGGACGCCGCCAATGAACAGGTGACGCAGCCGGCCCGGCGCGGCGCCGCCGCGATCCATGGCCGCGCAAAACTGCGCGACGCTCAGCCAGGCGGCGGTGGCGCCGCAGCGTTCGAGCGCATCCAGAGTCGGGGATGGCGCGAAGCAAAGCGCGGCGCCGCTGAGCAAGGTCGCCCAGATCGCAAACGGGTCGAAGTTCGAGGCGGGCAGCGCCGCGGCGTCGCTTGGACCGAGCCCGGAGAATTCGGCGCTGGCGAGGCGAACGACCGCGCGATGCGGAACCATGACGCCCTTTGGCCGCCCCACGGCCCCCGACTCGTAGATGATAAAGGCGAGATCTTCGGCCGATCCGCCGCAGTCCGGCGCGGCCAAGGGCGCGCGCGCGATAGCTTCAGCGTCGGCGTCGAGCAGGATGGTGGGAGCGGCCCACGGGCGATCTGACTCTTGCCGCGCGCGCCAAGAAGCCGCCGAAACTACGGCCGTGAGCTCCGCCTCCTCGGCGATGAAAGCCAGACGGTCGGACGGAGCGGCGGGATCGAGCGGAACGACGACGGCCCCGGCCTTTAGAATGCCGAGCGTCGCCTGCACGGCCTCGGACGAGGCGGGCAGCGCCAGGCCAACGCGGCTTCCCGCGCCGACGCCCCGCTTCCGCAAATGCCCGGCTAGGCGCGCGGCTTGGGCGTCGAGCTCGGCGTAGGAAACGACATGTTCGCCGGAAATAAGCGCCGGACGCGCGGCGCCGCGATCGAGATTAATTATATGAGATAAGGATTCATGTATCGTAGGGCCCAAATCGGACGCTGCGATCCCGCGATTAAGGTCGTCTTCCCCAAAACGACGGGACATGCCAATACTACCCTATGCATCGCGGAGGCTTTGCCCCTCGCTAGATTTATCACACGTAAGACAACCCCAAAAAAAAATCGTCATGACGCCATATCAAGCAGCAAGAAACTCCCAGTTAAATTAATATTATTCCAAAGCGATCGCCATAACCGGATTCGCTTCGAATTCCGTCATCGCTTTCGCGTAAAAATCAGGACTCTTAAACAGTATCAAGACTTTATAAATATTCGGCTATTCATTTGACTTAGAGAACCATAACGCAATTTGTCTCAGAGATCTACCAAAACGTCACATCATTCTATAACATGACCACTTACCCAACAGCCGTTGATGCGCGCTGACGCAACGTCCCAAGCGCCGGCAATAAGACCGATCGCGGTTACTCGCCCCCAAAGGCGAGCCCGCACAGCACGCCGCAACGCAGCCAAATTCAGCTGGCGGCCAATAGCGGTCTTCGGCCCGCTCCAAAACTGCCCGACGCCAACTCATCCCATTGCCAATGCGCGCGCCAAAACGGCGAATACTATATGCCCGCGAGCAGCGCGGCGATCGCGCTTGAAGCGTGGCGCGCGTTACGCAAATGACTTGATCGTAGATAGCACACGTCACATGAAGGCGCAACAATTTGGCGCGGCGCGTCCTCGCTCTCATCTTAGATTATGCGCGCGCGCAAGCGTCGATCAGCAAGAGGCCCGCCGTAGCTTTTGGACGCGACGCATCATGATTAATCAGCATTCTATAATATAAATCAAGATGCGAGCTTTATCAAAAATATGATGAATGACGACATACAATATGTTTCAGTCAAACGCCCGTGCATATAAATGATAAGTCGCTTACGCCTGAAAGAAAAGCAAAGCTAAAGCTTACCGCTAAGACGGCCCGCGAAATCCGGCCGGATCGGCCGCGGATCGAGAAAGCTCGAATTTCGGCGGCCTCAGGCGAACCCGCTTCGCCTGGCGCAGGCTTGGCGAGCTTGTCACGAACTCGGAAACAATCCAGGATATGCTCAAGCGCGACCGTATCGGGCAAAAACTGCTTCGGGCAAAAAGGTCGGTCCAATATCTTGGGCGTTCAGGAGCCATTGAAATGCAGATGGGCATTATTCCCAAGGACGGCGCGCTTCCCAAGGACAGGGCGGCGGCCGGAAAATGGACCGCCCTCGATCCGATCGACGCCTGCCGCGAGGCGCTGAACAAGAAGCCCTTCCGCCTGCTTCATTCGCTGGTCGGCCATCCTTTGCTTTCGCTGGAGGCCCTCGCCGAGGTCGCGCGCGACTCCGACAAGCGAAAGGACGGCATTTTCCTCGACGCCGGCGATCTGTCCTTTTACGACAAATGGGGCTCCACCCCGCCGCCCAAGCTGAGCGTCTGCGAAATTTTCGAACAGATCGAAACCGCGCGCGCCTGGATGGTCCTGCATCATCTCGAGATCTATCCAGAATATAAGGCGATCCAAGACGCGTTCGGCGATTTCGTCCAAAGCAATATCGCCGGCCCGCGGGACGCCAAGCTTCTCCGCAACCCCGATTTTCAGGTGTTCATATCGTCGCCGGGCCGCAAGACCCCCTATCATTTCGACGAGGAAACCAATTTCCTCATGCAGATTTAAGGCTCCAAGACAATCTGGATCTGCGATCCGCTCGACCGCGCCGTCACGACGGAGGAGGAGATCGAGCGCTTCTACGCCGGACAGGTGCTCACCGCCGGCACTTTCAAGCCTCAGGCCGAAAAGACCGCGACGCAATTCACGCTCATGCCGGGCGACGCGGTTCACATCCCGATGCACGCCGGCCATTGGGTGCAAAACCACGACGCCGTTTCGGTGTCGATCGCCTTGGACTTCGAGTTGCCGCGCTGGAAATATGCCGATGTCTACAAGGCCAACCATTTTTTGCGCAAGGCGGGCCTCAACCCGCGTCCTCCGGGGCGCTCGCTCCTCGCCGACCGGCCAAAGGCGGCTGTGATCGGCGGTTTGCGCGGCGTGAAGCGGCTCATTCGCCGCTGATCTAGCCGGCGCGAAACAGCCGGCGCCTATTTTCCGCCGGCCCATTTCCATGCCGCCCTTAAATGGTCTAAGAGACCGCATGGCGCTCAAGGACGACACTCATTCCAAGCCCTCGACCCTGGTCACGGGGCTGTTTGGGACATGCCCCCGCTGCGGCAAAGGCAAGCTGTTTTGCGGGCTCCTCGGCGTCGCGCCGCGTTGCGACACATGCGGGCTTGACTTCGCCTTCATAGATTCCGGCGACGGTCCCGCTGTTTTCGTCACGCTCATCGCCGGCTTCGCCGTGCTCGGCGCGGCGCTTTGGACCGAATTGCGCTATGAGCCGCCCTTCTGGGTTCATCTTGTCGTCTTTCTTCCTCTGACTCTCATTGTCTGCATCGGCCTGCTGCGGCCGCTGAAAGGCCTGCTCATCGCCTTGCAATATCGCAACAAGGCGGAAGAAGGCCGGCTCGAAGACTGACGATGCGCCGCCCCCTCGCCGGCCTCGCCTGGCCTTTCGCCTTCGCTTGCGCCGGCTGCGCCATTCTCGCGGGCTTGGGCGTTTGGCAGCTTGAAAGGCTCGCCTGGAAGACCGGCCTGATCGCGCAAATCGAGGCGCGGGCGAAAGCCCCGCCGCAGCCCCTGCCGGCCATGGCCGAATGGCCCGGTCTTCGTCCCGAAGATTATGAATATCGCCATGTGGAATTCGACGGCGCTTTCGAAAACGACAAGGAAGCGCTGATTTTCCGCGGCTCCGGCGGCCCCAGGCGCGAGCCCGGCTATCTGGTGCTGACGCCGCTGCATTTGTCCTCGGGCGGCTATGTCATCGTCAATCGCGGCTATGTTCCGGCGGAGTTCAAGGCCCCCGCCGCGCGCTTGGCCGGGGAAATCGAGGGCCAGACGCATGTGGCCGGCCTGATGCGGCGGCCCGAGCCGCGCAATCTGTTCACGCCCCCCGACGATCCGGCCGCGGGACAATATTTCACCCGCGACCCCGCCTTGATCGCAGCCCATTGGAGCTTGGCGCAAGCGGCGCCTTTCAGCATTGACGCCGACCCCGCGCCAGTCCCGGGCGGCTGGCCGCAAGGCGGCGCGAGCGAGCTCGCCTTTCCAAACAATCATCTCTCCTACGCCTTGACCTGGTTCGGCCTCGCCCTGGCGCTCGCCGGCGTCTTCGCCGCCTATGCCTGGCGCGAGTTCAGATCCGCCAAGCCATGATCTGAACTCGCGCCAGGCGGCGGCGCTGTCAGAACCCGCGCTTCATGCTAAAGGAGAGGGAGGCTTCAACGACAACCGGGCTAAGACTCAACCTTCGTGAAATATATTTCGACCCGCGGCGAGGCGGCGCCGCTTTCCTTCATTGACACGCTCCTCGCCGGCCTCGCGCCGGACGGCGGGCTCTATCTGCCTGAGGCCTATCCGCGCCTCGGCCCGGACGAGATCGCGGGCTTCGCCGGCAAGCCCTATGGCGATGTCGCGCTGGCGGTGATCGCGCCTTTCGTCGCGGGCGAAATCGAGGCCAAGGCGTTGCGGCGAATGATCGAGGAGGCCTATGCCGGCTTTCGCCACCCGGCGGTCGCGCCGCTCGCCCAGATCGACGCCAATCTTTTCACGCTGGAACTTTTTCACGGGCCGACGCTCGCCTTCAAGGACGTCGCGATGCAGCTTCTCGCGCGGCTGATCGACCATGCGCTGAAGGCGCGCGGGCAGCGGGCGACCATCGTCGGCGCGACCTCAGGCGATACCGGGGCGGCGGCGATCGAGGCCTTTCGCGGCCTCGATCAGGTCGATGTATTCATACTTTATCCGCACGGGCGGGTGTCGGACGTGCAGCGCCGCCAGATGACGACGGTCGCGGCCGCCAATGTTCACGCGATCGCGCTCGAAGGCAATTTCGACGACGCGCAGGCCTGCATAAAGGCTCTGTTCAATCATAAGAGCCTGCGCGACGAGCTCGGCCTCTGCGGCGTCAATTCGATCAACTGGGCGCGCATCGCCGCGCAAATCGTGTATTATTTCACCAGCAGCGTCGCGCTTGGCGGGCCGCGCCGGCAGGTCTCTTTCGCGACCCCGACCGGCAATTTCGGCGATATTTTCGCCGGCTGGATCGCCAAGCGCATGGGCCTGCCGATCGACCGCCTCGTCATCGCGACCAATTCGAACGACATCCTGCCGCGCGCGCTTGCGAGCGGGACCTACGCCCTGGGCGATGTCCGCGCGACGCAATCGCCGTCGATGGACATTCAGGTCTCATCGAATTTCGAGCGGCTGCTGTTCGAGGCTTACGGCCGGAACGCGGAGGCGCTTCGCGGCAAGATGGCCTCGCTCCGGCAATCTGGAGCCTTCGCCATCGACTCCGCGCGCGCTTGCCGCCATTCGCGCCGAATTCGACGCGCTGAGCGCCAGCGAGGCCGAGACGACGGCGGAAATCGCGCGGCACATGGCGCGACAGCGCGCTATCTCGTCGATCCGCATACGGCGGTCGGGCTCCATGCCGCGCGCCGCGACGGCTGGCAAGCGACCCCGCGACGCCTTTGATCGTGCTCGGCACCGCCCATCCGGCGAAATTTCCCGACGCGATCGCGCTTGCGACCGGGGCAAGGCCCGCCTGCCGAGCGCATCTTGCGGATCTCATTGAACGGGATGAGCATTTCTCGATCCTTCCCAATGATCAGGGCGAAATCGAGCGCTTCATTCGCGCCCGCGCCCGGCGCGCGTCGAAAAGAGCCGCCTCATGAGCGTCGAAATCACGGCTTTGCCCTCGGGCCTCAGAGTCGTCACCGACGCATGGCCCATCTTGAGACGGCGCCCTCGGAGTCTGGGTCGGCGCCGGCTCGCGCCACGAAAGGGCGCGGTGAGCATGGCCTGTCGCATCTTCTCGAACATATGGCCTTCAAGGGAACCCGCCGGCGCTCGGCGCGGGCGATCGCGGAAGAGATCGAGGCCGCCGGCGGCGATCTCAACGCGGCGACGAGCACCGAGCACACCGCCTATTACGCCCATGTGCTGGCCGAGGACGCCCCGCTCGCGCTCGACATTCTCGCCGACATCCTCACCGAAAGCACATTCGACGCGACCGAGCTCGAGCGCGAAAAAAGCGTCATTTTGCAGGAAATCGGCGCCGTCGAGGACACGCCGGACGATCTCGTCTTCGATATTTTCAACGCCTCGGCCTTTCCGAACCAGCCCATCGGCCGGCCAATTCTCGGCACGCCGGCGCAGATCGCGGCGTTCGGCAGGGACGCGATCGGCGCCTATCTCGGCGCGCATTACCTTAGCAGCGCCATCGTGGTCGCCGCCGCCGGCGCGATCGAGCACGACCGCATCCGCGACGAGGCCGAAAGCCGCTTCGCCTCGCTGTCCTGCGCCAGCGCCGACCCAGAGCCCGCGCCGGCGCGCTATGTCGGCGGCGACATTCGCCTCAAGCGCCGGCTCGAGCAGGCCCATATCGTCATCGGCTTCGAGGGCCTGCATTATGGACATGACGATTTCTACGCGCTGCAGGTCTTCGCCAATGCGGTGGGCGGGGGCATGTCCTCGCGCCTCTTCCAGGAGGTGCGGGAAAGTCGCGGCCTCGCCTATTCCATCCACGCCTTTCACTGGGGATATTCGGACGCCGGCTTGTTCGGCTTCTACGCCGCGACCGGGCGAAAGGACATCGGCGAATTGATGCCGGTCGCGCTCGATTGCCTCGGCGCGGCGGCGCAGATGCTGAGCGAAGACGAAATGCGCCGCGCCAAGGCGCAAATGAAGGTCTCGCTGCTCGCGGCCCTCGAGTCGCCCGCCGCCCGCGCCGAGCAGATCGCAAGGCAAGTGATGGCCTTCGGCCGAGTCCTGACCCGCGAGGAAATCATCGCGCGAATCGAGGCGCTCGATCTCGCCCAGATCCGGGCGGCGGGCGCGCGCGCCTTCGAACTCGGCGCCGACCGTCGCCGCAATCGGGCCAGTCGCCAAGGTCTTCAGCCCGGACCGCATCGCCGAGCGGCTGCGGGGCGTTTGACGGAGCGGATCAATGGCTCTTTTCCGACTGGGACCGCCGAGCGAAAACGCGACTTTCGTGCGCGGCGACGGGGTCTTTCTCCGCCCACCGGAGATGCGGGATTTCGAGGCATGGGCTGGATTGCGCGAGCGAAGCCGAAGCTTTCTGACGCCTTGGGAGCCGACCTGGCCCGGCGACGACCTGACCCGCGCCTCGTTCCGGCGCAGAGTGCGCCGGCATCAGCAGGAAATCGACAATGACGACGCCTATCCTTTCCTCATCTTTCGCGAGGATGAGGCTTTGCTCGGCGGCCTGACGCTCGGCCAGGTCAAGCGCGGCGTCGTCCAGGCGGCGACGCTCGGCTATTGGATCGGCGCGCCCTACGCCGGCAAGGGATTTATGTCGCGCGCGGTGCGGGCGGCGATCGGATTTGCCTTCGGCACGCTTCGCCTGCATCGGATGGAAGCCTCCTGCCTGCCCCATAACCAGGCCTCGATCAGGCTTCTGGAGCGCGTCGGATTCGCCCGCGAGGGCTATGCGCGCGCCTATCTGCGGATCAATGGCGCGTGGCAGGACCATCTCCTTTACGCCCTGCTCGAGTCGGACCCGGCGCCGCTGCGCCCGCCGCGGCCGGATTAGGCCAGCTCCCGAAAAAGGCGCTCGACCTTTCGGCTCGGACATGGTCCATTCTGGACGTCCCAGCATTGATCGGCCGCCGGGACCGAGCCATCTAGAGCGCGTTCCGATTGGATGGAATCATCCAATCGATAAGAACTCGCTCCAGATCAATAAGTTGGAGCATGTTCTCATGAGACATCGGATATATCCGATGTCTTAATATCGAAAAAGTCGGTCAACTTTTTCGGAACATGCTCTATGTCCGGAGCCCTGCCGCCGCCGCGGTACGAACAATGCTCCACGATCGGGCCACACGAAATTATGTGTTCAAAAGCCAAGGAGCGCAGCAATTGACCAGGACCATGCGATGCGGAGGCGGCGATGTCTGACTTGAAGCCGCTTGAAGACAAGATCGACGAACTTCTCGCGATTTGCGCGGCGATCAGCGCTTTCGTTTGCGAGATTCCGGAAGCCAAGCTCGTCGAAATGCCTAAGCTCAAGGCAGTTTTGTCGGCGCATGCCGGCCTGACCGAGCATCAGAAGAAATTGGCCATAGACGCCGCCCGCGAGATGAAACATGCGGTCCAGGCCAAGGCCGGGCACTGACAAGCAATCGCGGCGCTCGTTTGAAAACCCGCGCGCCGCAGCCAAACCTCGGCCCGGCTCCGCTCCCGGCGCCTCGCAAATGACAAAAATTGTTTGTTTTCAGAGACCTTGTCGGGCGGGCGCTTAGGCCTTACCAATCTTTGTCTCAATCGGCTTGCGCGGCCGCTCTTTGCGCGCGAGCCCACCAGACAAGACGGGTCATTTTTGTCGCGCATCTTGCTTCATCTCCGCGTCCTGGCCGCGCTCGCGGCTATGGTCGCCGGGCTTCTCCCGGCGAAGGCGGTCGAATTGGTGCGGGTTCCGCTCGACGCGCAGGCGATCGACCTGACCAAGGCGGTCGACAGCTATCATTCGGAAGGCGACCGGCTTCTCGTCTCGACCGCGCCCGGCTCCGACGGAATCGTGCGCCGCATCGAGGTTCGCGCGCGCGAGGAGGGAACCCGGCCGAGCTGGATCGTCTTCGCGCTCACCAATGACACAAGCGAGCAGATCGAAAGGCTGATCGTCGCGCCGCATTTCCGCCTGGTCGGGTCGGGCGTGATCTGGCCCGATCTCGGCGCCACGCGCATCTCCGCCATCACGGCGAGCCAGGGATTTCCGCCCGAGCGCGACGAAAGCGCCGACGCCGACGTGTTCCGCCTCACCCTCGATCCCGGCACGACCGTCACCTATGTCGCCGAATTGCGGACGCCGAACCTGCCCCAGCTCTCTCTCTGGGAGCCCGACGCCTACAAGGACAAGATCACCAGCCTCGCCCTCTACAAGGGCATTGTCATCGGGATCGCCGGGCTTCTCGCGCTGTTCCTCACCATCGTCTTCGTGGTCAAGGGCGCGGTGATCTTTCCGGCCGCCGCCGCGCTCGCCTGGACCGTGCTCGCCTATGTCTGCATCGATTTCGGATTCTGGGGCAAGATTTTCGGCACCGAGGGGCAATCCGACCGGATCTGGCGCGCCGGCGCCGAAGCCGTCCTCGCCGCGACGCTGCTCGTCTTTCTATTCGCCTATCTGAATCTCAGCCGCTGGCATGTGCGCGCCTCCCATATCGCCGCAGCCTGGCTCATCTTCCTCGCCGCGCTTGTCGGCCTTGCGGTCTATGACGCGCCGGTCGCGGCGGGCGTCGCCCGCATCTCGCTCGCGACCATAGCCACGGTCGGCTTCGTCCTCGTCCTCTATCTCGCCATTCACGGCTATGATCGCGCGGTCATGCTGATCCCGGCCTGGTTCCTTCTGCTCGTCTGGATCATCGGCGCGGCTTTCACGGTCACCGGCGCGCTCACCAACGACCTCGTCTCGCCGGCCTTGATCGGCGGCCTCGTGCTGATCGTCATGCTGATCGGCTTCACCATCATGCAAAACGCCTTTGTCGGCGCCGGGATGACCCATGGAATCGTCTCCGACGCCGAGCGCAAGGCGCTCGCCTTGACCGGAAGCGGAGACATAATTTTCGACTGGGACGTCGCGGCGGACCGGATCTATGTCAGCCCCGAGGTCGAGGCGCAATTGGGCCTCCCCCGCGGCGCCCTCGAAGGGCCGGCCGCCGGCTGGCTCGACGTCCTGCATCCGCATGAGCGGGACCGCTACCGCGCCTGCCTCGACGCCATGCTCGAGCAAAAGCGCGGACGGATCAATCAGGACTTCCGCCTCCGGGCGGCGGACGGGCAGAATTTCTGGTTCCGCCTGAAGGCGCGTCCGGTCGCCGGCCCCGACGGCGAGGTGATCCGCATCATAGGCTCCTTGAGCGACGTCACGGAATCGCGGACCGCCGAGGAGCGGCTGCTGCACGACGCCGTCTATGACAATCTGACCGGCCTGCCCAATCGCGAGCTTTTTCTTGATCGCCTCGAGGCGGCCTTGACCATGGCGCAGACGGACGCCCGCATTCGTCCGACGGTCATCAGCATTGACATCGACCGCTTCGCCCAGGTCAACGAGGCGGTTGGGCTTTCTGCCGGCAATTCCATCCTTTTGACGCTGGCGCGAAGGCTCAGCCGCATGCTGAAGCCGCAGGACACGCTGGCGCGCCTCTCGGGCGATCAATTCGCGGCCTTGATCATCTCCGAATCGGAGCCCGATCAGATCACCGCTCTCGCCAATGTCGCGCGGCGGGTCGCCTCGACGCCGGTGACCTTCAGCGACCGCGAGATCCCCATGACCGCCTCGATCGGCCTCTCGCTTTATGATCCGCAATTGCACGGCAAGCGCGAGGATATGCTGAAGGACGCCGAGATCGCGATGCGGCACGGCAAGCGCCTCGGCGGCAACCGCATTGAAGTGTTCAGGGCGTCGATGCGGACGCTGCGCACCGATCGCTCCGGCCTCGCGGCGGACCTGCGCCGCGCGCTCGACCGCAGCGAAATCAAGGTGTTTTTCCAGCCGATCGTGCGGCTCGAGGATCGCACCGTCGCGGGGTTCGAGGCGCTGCTGCGCTGGGATCATCCGCGCCTCGGCCGGCTCTCGCATGGCGATTTCATGGAATTCGCCGAAGACGCCGGCGCTATCATCGAACTCGGCGTTTTCGCGCTGGAGCGCACGGCCCAGGAACTCGCCGCCTGGCAGCGGGCGCTCGATGTCGATCCGCCGATCTTCGCCAGCGTCAACCTCTCTTCGCGGCGATTGCTCCGCCACGATCTCCTCGACGACTTCAAGGCGGCGCTCTCGCATAGCCATGTGGCGAGGGGCAGCCTGAAGCTCGAGCTGACCGAAAGCCTGGTCATGGAGAGTCCGGAATATGCGGCGCAAATTCTGACCCGCCTCCGCGAGCTCGGCGCCGGCCTTTCGCTCCGCGAGTTCGGCGCCGGCTATTCTTCGTTCGCCTATCTGCAGCGCTTTCCGTTCGACTTGATCAAGATCGACCGCTCATTCGTGCGCCGCACGGCGACAGGGGCGCGGCCGGCGATCCTGCGCTCGATCGTGGCCCTGGCGCATGATCTCGGCATGGAGGTCGTGGCCGACGGCGTCGAAGCGGAGTCCGACGCCATCGAACTCTATCAGCTCGGCTGCGAATATGCGCAAGGCTACGCCTTCGGCCAGCCGATCAGCGTGATCGACGCGCGCAAGCTCGTCGGCGCGGCCACCATAGCCGCGTGA
>CAWESJ010000030.1:0-4711 GCA_963811015.1 uncultured Alphaproteobacteria bacterium
TTCGGCGGTTTGGAACGTCTTCTTCAGGGACTGGACCGGCTGTATCGGTCCGTCCTAGTGTGGGCGCTCAGCAACCGGTTCCTCACCATCGTCATCGGCATCGTCTCGCTGTTGGTGGTTCTTGCGACTGTCATGCCGTTGCCGAAAGGCGGCCTGCCGGCCGGCCCCAGGATGGTGATCGCATTGGTGGCTCTGCTTGCGGCAGCAGCCGCCATGGCCGTAAACCGCCGAAGCAAGAGCATCGCGCTGGTCTTCGGGGTTTCGATGGCGGCCATCGCAACGCTCGTGCTGCCCGTCGAGCGCGACGTCATCTTCAAGGCCCGCTTCCCGCTTTCGGTTTACACTGAGGCGGCGCGACAGGTCGGCCGCATCACGGACGCCGATTATCTCCTTGCGAGGATCGCTCGCGATTCAGGCCTCGCCTTGTCCAGGGAGGCTTGAATGAACGCCCCCGGATGTCTCATCGATCGCCGCGAAATCCGCCATTTTCACCTCTTTTGTGGTCTCGGCGGCGGCGCCATCGGCTTCAATCGCGGCGCGGCCCGCGTCGGCAATATGATCGCGTCCTTTCGCTGTATCGGCGGCGTCGACGTCGACCCCGCGGGTATCCGCGACTTCTCGAGTTTGCGTCGGCGTCGTCGGCACGACGCTCGATTTGTTCGACCATGATCAATATCGCGCGTTCCACGGCTCGAACCCGCCGAGTGGCTGGCGCCCAGCGGAGCCGCAAGACATTCAGCGCGCCGCCAATTGGGAGACCCCGCACATCGTCTTTCTGTCGGCGCCCTGCAAAGGGTTTTCCGGCCTTCTCTCCGAGAGCCGCAGCCAAAGCCAGAAATACCAATCGCTCAATCGGCTCACCCTCCGCGGCGTCTGGTTGACGCTCGAGGCCTTCGCCGACAATCCCCCGGAATTGATCCTGTTTGAAAACGTTCCCAGGATTGCGACCCGAGGCCGCGCTCTCCTCGACCAGATCACGAAGCTCCTGCGCGCCTATGGCTATATCACCGCCGAGACGACGCATGACTGCGGCGCGCTTGGAGGTTTAGCTCAATCGCGGAAACGGTTCCTCCTGGTCGCCCGTCACGGCAAAAAGGTTCCTCCATTTCTCTACGAGCCGCCGAAGCGGCCTCTCCGCGCCATCGGCGACATTCTCGGCCGCATGCCCCTGCCGGGCGACGCCCTTGCCGGCCCGATGCACCGCGTCCCTTCCCTCCAATGGCAGACTTGGGTGCGCCTCGCCTTCGTCGAAGCCGGCTCAGACTGGCGGTCTCTCAACCGGCTTCGCGTTGAAAACGGGGCGCTCGCCGATTACGGCATAGCCCCTGACGTCCGCTGGCAAGCCGGCGTCCTCGGCGTCCGCCCCTGGACCGCCCCGACAGGAACGGTCGCGGGCCGCAGCACGCCGACCAATGGCGCTTTCAGCCTCGCCGACCCGCGGATCGACGGCCATCCCAAATCCGTCCAGATCGGCGTCCGACCCTGGAACCAACCCTCCGCCGTCGTGACGGGCAAAATGTTCATCGGCGGCGGTCCTCACTCTGTCGCCGATCCCAGGATCCAGGGCGCGACCATGCACAATAACTGCTTCCGCATCGTGCGTTTCGCCGACGCCTCCCCCGCGATCACCGCCGGCGCAGGCCCCACCGCCGGCGGCCTCTCCGTCCCCGACCCGAGGCCAAAAAGCAACCGGCAATTCGACAATATCTACCGCGTCACCGATTGGCCGGACCCGACGCACACTGTCATCGGATGCGCTCAACCCTCCGACGGCGCGCTCAGCCTCGCCGACCCCCGCCCCGGCCTAAACCGCGCCAAGGGCGACGATTACTATAGCGGCGGCCATTTCGGAGTCCTCCCCTGGACCAGTGCATCCGGCGCGGTCAGCTCCGCCGCCTCGCATGACAATGGACGATGGTCCGTCGCCGATCCCCGCCTGCCCGTCCCGACGGATCAACTCGTCACAAGGATCGAAGCCCTCGACGGGACCTGGCATCGGCCTTTCACAACCCTTGAGCTCGCCGCCCTTCAAAGCCTCGTCGAGCCCGAGGAGCAGCTTGAACTGGACGGCCTCTCCGACACTGCCTGGCGCGAGAGGATCGGCAACGCCGTCCCGCCGGACGCGGCGAAGGCGATCGCCGACACAATGGGAACGACCCTGCTCCTCGCCTGGTCAGGCCAAACCTTCATGCTTTCGGAGCTGCCGATCTGGGTTCGCCCCATCGGATTCGCGCTGGCTGTCGATACTAAAAATAACGCCGACGCGATTGACGCCGGCGAATAAGCCACCCCACGGGCCAGCATCAGGCCCCAACCAGAGTTATTCCGATGAACGACCTTCGCCTCGCAGATTTCCGCCTCGATAATCCCGTTCAGATCCTTCGATTGCAATGGGAATGCGTCGAGCTTCATCCCAACGGCGCACCGCGCGCCTATCGGTCAGCCCGCGCCTATCACTATATTATCTCGCTCGGCGCGACCCGATGGATTATCGTCACCCGATACGGCCGCTACGAAATTCCGGAAGACGGGCGAATCCGCCTCTTCCATAACGCCGCCGCCGCGGCTGGATGGATCGAAGACCATAAAGTGGCTTTCGATCCGCTTGCAATCTAAGAAAGGACCTCAGCCCCAGGCCGACTGATCACCCTCGGGGATCCTGGCTTAGGCCGAGAACCGAAACGCCCACCTGAGCTGCTGCAACCTCACCCAGACCATGATCTCGGATCGCAGATGGCGACGCAGACAGAGGCGCCCACGTTCGTGTTGCCGGGACGCGGTCTCCCTCAAGGATTGAGGAGGCCCATCATGCAGCAGCTGGGAGGCCTTGACCAAAACGTCCAGAACCGTTCTCATATGGTCATGCCGATTGACCAAGTGACACTCCTGCTCGACGTGACTGGCGCCACCGCCGAAGAACTCGAACGAGGCTTGGCCGCCGCGCTGGCCGTGTTCGACCGCGCCGGCGCCACGCCTTACGAGGCCGCCGTGGCCCGCTTTAAGCGCGACGGCGAAATCGAAGAACTCACAGATCGAGAGGCGCAGATCGCAGATCTATGGGATATCGCGGATGAGGCAGCGATCCGCGCTTGCTGCTCAGGATGGGCGGCGATTCCGAGTAACTCCCAAATCATGCTGCCGCGTACTTGAGACCAATCTTGATCGCGGGGGGACGAAGACGTTCTCTTGTGTGGGCAAGAACCAGCGCCTAGGTCTCGTTCCCGCCATAGGCCCGCAGAACAGAACAAACCAAATTACAATCAGATCACCGATGGTCCCTGCGCTGTAAACGTGACTTTCGGTTGCCACACATCCCGATGCCGACAAAAGTCGGTCGCTCCGCACCCTATCTCGCCGACACCATTGTGAACGTTCATAATCTGGCTGCATAGACTTCGATGACAAATAGGGTGACCAAAACTCTCTATCTTCCCGGCGCTGGCGCAAGTGCCTCATTCTGGAAGCCGGTCGCCGATCTTACCCGATTGGATGGCGCATTCTTTGCCTGGCCGGGCCTTGGCGACGAACCGGCAACGCCAGACGTGAATGGGATCGACGATCTAGTGGCGATGGTACTGGATCACATGGGCGAGCCAGTGAACATCGTCGCCCAGTCCATGGGCGGGCTTGTCGCGGTCAAGGCCGCGTTGGCAGCACCCAAGAAGCTAAGCCGCCTCGTATTAGCAGTCACCTCCGCTGGCGTTCCTGTCGCTGATTTTGGTGGCTCGAACTGGCGAGCAGATTACTATCGCGCGTATCCACACGCGGCACAGTGGATCGGAGAGGCCCACGAAGACCTATCGGATCGGATAGCGTCGATCGAGGCGCCCACACTCCTGCTATGGGGCGACAACGATCCGATCAGCCCCTTAGCTATCGGAGAACGGCTATTGTCCCTTCTTCCGAACGCCAACCTTCACGTCGTTCGCGGCGGAAACCATGATCTCGCTCAAACCCATGCTCCCGTTGTTGCTGATCTTATCAAGCGCCATTTAACAACCACTTCCTGAGGCAGGCGTTCCAAAGCAGACCGGCGAGTTTCCTCCCATCTGAGACCTTCAGGTCAGCACAATCGATGCCTACTTGGTTTCAACGTAAGCGTCCGATCTGGAACGTCGAGATTGATGTTGGGACGTATGATCAGTGATCTCCGCCCTCGGCGTAGGGCGCTTGGGCGAAGGTGATGTCCATGCTGCGGAGCAGCTCCTTACCCCGGATTGTCAAGTCGGTGATCATCGTGAACTGCTCGCGGCTCTCGCTGACGTAGGCCTTGACCTTGTAGCGTGTGCCCCAGGGCGTTTCCATAGCAACGACCTTCACCGGCGTCTCCGGTTTGCGGTATCTGCTGGTTTCGGCGATGTCGGCCAGGGCCTGGCGCACGGCGGCGCCGTCGTGGTCGGCGTGCAGATAAAAGTTGGCCACGCAGAGCAAGGTTTGCTTGCCGCTGCTGGCGTTGAAGACGCTGGTCGACCAGAGCTTTGCATGCGGGATGATCACCTCGGTGTCGTCGGCTGTCACGATGTGCACGGCCCGGCTTCCATTGCCTTCACCTCGCCGTAGGCGCATCGACTTGATCCAATCGCCCGGCTGGTAGACGTTCTCCAGAATGGTTACGACCCCGGCAACCAGGGAGCTCACATAATCCTTGAGCGCGAAGGCAAGCGCCAGACTGACCGTGGCGAGCAGGGCAACGACGTTCTCGAAAGTGGGC
>CAWESJ010000031.1:0-7131 GCA_963811015.1 uncultured Alphaproteobacteria bacterium
GGCCGCGCGGGCCGAACATTTGCGCGACGGCGGACTCAATGGCGCCTTGTTCATCGCCGCGATCGACGCCGGGACCCTGCCGCAGGTCGCCTTCTACAAGCCGCAGGGAAATCTCAACGAGCATCCAGGCTACGCCGAGGTCCTATCCGGCGACGAGCATATCGCCGAGATCGTCAGCCATCTCGAAAACAGCCCGCAATGGCCGCATATGGTCGTCCTCATCACCTATGATGAGAATGGCGGGTTTTGGGATCATGTCGCGCCGCCAAAGGCCGACCGCTGGGGGCCCGGCAACCGCATTCCGGCGCTGATCGTGTCTCCCTACGCGAGGAAAGGCTTCGTCGATCACACGCTTCTCGACACGACCTCGGCGCTGCGCCTCATAACGCGGCGTTTCGACCTGCCGGTTCTCGACGGCCTGCGGGCGCGCGACGCGGCCATGGCGGCGGCGGGGAGCCCGCGGCTCGGCGATTTGACCAGCGCGCTCGATTTGTCCACGCCTTGAGATAGAACAGAATCGTTCCCGGCCATATGTGGAAGAACCGACGGGCGAAGCGGGCGTCGCCTCGCGTCGCCTATTTCAGCGTGGAGCATTGGCATGAAGGCGCAAATCATCGCGCAGCTCGGGCAAAGCGAAATCCTGCTGCCCTCGCTCGTCGCCGATGGGCTCGCGGCCAATAATCGGGTGAAGGTCCGCATGAGCGCCTTGCAGGCCGCCGCGCAGCATGCGCGGGAGCCGGCGCAAGCTCCGCTCGATCTCTCGGCCGAATGCGAGGCTGCGGGCCTCGGCCTGGCTGCGGTGAAGGCGCTGATCGGCGGCGCGCGCCCGGCGAACGGCCGGTTCGCGATCCCTGGCCTCGCCGAGCTGACAGCGGGAATGGCCGAAGACGTAGGAATTATGATCCGCGCGGTGGACGTCGGCGCCCCGCCCGAGGGCAAGGCCGCGGCTGAGCGCCTGGCTTCGATCAAAGCTCAGGGCGCGCTCGCGCCGGCCGACGAGATCGAGCCTGCGGCGATCGGCCGGCTGACCGGCGTCTCCGAGACCGGCGCCGACAGCCTTCACCGCCTCGTCATGGATCTGCACAAGGCGCTGAACCGACTCGCGGCGGACTGCGCCGAGGAGATTCTCGCCGGCGCGCATGTCCATGGCTTGCAGCCCGAGGACAGGCCGGCCGTGGAGGCCTTCATGCGCGGCCTCAATCGCACCAAGGCTCTGAAATTCGGTCATCCGGGCCTCGCCACGACGGCGGCGCGATCAGGCGCGCGGCTTATCATCCAAAACGACATAGGCACGACCGACGCCCATGTGCTCGTGCTCGGCGTCGAAGCCAATGCCGTGACCGTCACCCACACGGATGTCCATTTGGCCCGCGCCAAGTTCTTCACCGGCTTGTTCGACAATTTCCCGGTGCGCTGGAGCGGCCTCGAATCGAAGAAGACGGACGGACCTGGCGAGAACGGCGCCTTCTATCTCGTCACCGGACGGCTTGCGGCCGAAAGCGCCGAAGCCCGCGACGCCTTCCTGGAGGCGATCGGCGCGGCGCTGGTTTTCCTCATAGACTGGAACAAGGCGCGCAAGGTCTTGCGGCTATGGGTCGGGAAAGGCGACGCCATAGGCATATTGGATTGGGCCGCGCGCAATCAGCTCGGGCATAGGGCGTTTCTCGAGCTTGGCGGCGCTGATCTCGTGGCTTCGGCGGTGCGCCATGCGATCCCGACCCGGATCGGCTTCGGCGAGCGGCTCGATTCGTCGCTGGGGCGCGAATCGGCGGTCGATTTCTTAAGGACAGTCCTCAAGGTTTCGACCGAAGCCTTGCTCGAAGGGCGGTCCGCGCGGCTCGTGAGGGACCGCATCGAAGCCGAGCTCGTTCGCCGCCTCGAGAGGGTCGAGAGCATGCTGCTCGCCATTGTCGTGCGTCAGGCTGGCCTCGCGCGCGAAATCGCGGCGGCGCTTGCGCAGGACATTGACGAGCGGCGGTCGGGGCGGCTGGTCGATGGGGCAGCCATGGCCGCGTTCGCCCGGCGCATCGAGGAAAAGGCCGACCGGATCGCGATCGAGGCCCGCAATGAGGTGGCGCGCTTCGACGCCGATGCGACGATCGAAGAGCTCGTCAATGGCGTCGAGGCGGCGATCGACGAGCTCGAGCAGGCGGCCTTCATCGCGTCGCTGATGCCGGTCGCGGTCGATGCGGCTTTGTTGGCGCCCTTGGCGGAGCTTTGCGCCGCCGCCGTCGCCGGCGCCGAGGCGGCGGCTTCGGGCGTCGTCGCCGCCGCCGAGGCGCCGGAAGGCAGGCGCGCCGATTCCGAGGACGCCCTCGCCGCGGTCGCCCGGCTGATCGACGCCGAGCACATAGCCGATGCGGCCGAGCGGACGGTGACGGCGCAAGTCCTGCGGGGCGGCCTCGATCTCAAAACCGCTTTGTCGGTTCTGGAGCTCGCGCGGGCGATCGAGCGCGCGACCGACCGCTTTGCCGGGTTCGGGCACAGGCTGCGCCAGCATGTGCTGGCCGATCTGGCCGCTTAGACGGCTTTGAACACATTCAAAAGGATCGCAGCATGCAGATCGTTTGCATTGGCGAAGGGTTCGCCGAACGCCATTCGGCCGACCATATCGGGGCCAAGGCCGCCAATCTCGCGCGGATGGCCGTTCTTGGGCTGCCGGTGCCTCCCGCTTTCGTCCTCCCGGTCAAGCTCTGCGCCGCCGTCGTCGACGGCGATCCTCATGCGGAGCGCCATGTGATCGACGGGCTGGCGGAAGGCGTCGCCTATCTCGAACGCGCCACCGGCAAGCGGTTCGGCGATCGGCGCGATCCGCTTCTGGTGTCGGTGCGCTCGGGCGCGGCCCGTTCCATGCCCGGAATGCTCGACACCATCCTCGATGTCGGCTGCAGCTTGGCGGCAGTGCGCGGCCTCATTCGCCTGACCGGGAACCCCCGCTTCGCTTGGGATTGCAGGCGGCGGTTTCTCGAGGGTTACGCCAGCGTCGCGCTCGGCCTCGATCCAGCGCCCTTCGCGGCGGAGCTCGCCCGCCTGGTCGCTGCGGAAAGGGCGGCAAGCGACCGCGCGCTCGACGGCGAAGCGCTGGAGCGCCTGGCCGCGGCCTATCAGGCGCTTGTCGAGGAGAATTGCCCCTCCGAAGATCCGACGGCGCAGCTCCTCGGCGCCGCCCGCGCCGTCTATCGCTCATGGACAAGCGAGCGCGCCCGCGCCTACCGCCGTCTGGAGCAGCTTGAACATTTGCGCGGGACCGCCGTCACCGTTCAGGCCATGGTCTTCGGCAATCGCGGGCTGACATCGGGAGCCGGCGTCGCATTCTCGCGCGACCCCTCGAATGGCGCGGCCGAGCCCGTGATCGACGTGCTGTTCGAGGCCCAGGGCGAGGATGTCGTGTCCGGCCGCATCACGCCGAAGACCGAGGCGGCGCTCGCCGCCGCCCTGCCGGCCGTCGCGACCGAGCTGCGGGCCGTTCTGGCGCGTCTCGAGCATGAATTTGAAGACGTGCAGGATGTCGAATTCACCATTGAGAGCGGGCGGCTGTGGATTCTCCAGACGAGAGCCGCGAAGCGCACGCCGCGCGCGGCGTTGCGGATCGCCGTCGATCTCGTTCATGAAGGCCTGATCGCGCCGCGCGAAGCCTTGCGCCGGCTGCGCGGCTTGAATCTCGACGCCGTGGTCCGCGCCCGCCTCGCCGAGGCCGGCGCGCCGATCGCGCTGGGGGTCGGCGCATCGTCTGGCATAGCGGTTGGGCGCGCGGCCTTCGACACGGCTGCGGCGCAGCGTCTGGCGGCTTCAGGCGACCCTGTGATTCTTGTCCGCCCGACCGTGACCACGGAGGATGTCGCGGGCTTCGCCGCCGCGTCCGGCGTCCTGACCGCGATCGGCGGCCGCACCGCCCATGCCGCGCTGGTGGCGCGGCAGATGGCCAAGCCCTGCGTGGTCGGCTGCGATGGCCTTCGCATCGACGCCTCCGCGCGCCGAGCGCAAATAGCCGCCGCGGCGGTCGAAGAAGGGGACTGGATCTCGATCGACGGCGATGCGGGCGGCGTCTATCTCGGCCGCGGCAGGATCGTCGAGGAACGGCCGGAGGCCGAATTGGCCGAACTCGCGCGCTGGCGGGCCGAGGCCGACCGCCCGGAGGCGGCGCCGAAACCTTCCGATAGAGACCATGCCAAGCTCAAGGCGTAGGGCGCCGCCCGCCGAAGCGCCTCAAACGTAATCGACCGAAGCGACCTGGAACGTATGAGCTTCGTCCTCATGGCGGATCGGGACATAGGCGCCTATGGCGAATTGGTCGCTCTCGAGATGCAGCGCTCTTTCGTCTTCCGTATTGGGCGGGCTCGAATAGTGAAAGCTCCACCCGCCGCCCTGCTTGCGCTGGAGACGGCCAATCTCGTCCTCTTCCCCTTCGCGGAAACGGACCACGCGGCAAAGGTCGCGATGCGCCTTCCAGGCCTCGACGTCGATCCGCGCCTGCGCGTCGAGCGGAAGGACGAGGATGTAGCCATCGCGGGCGCTGCCTTCGGGATGGCCTTTTTCGCGGGCCAGCTCGAGCCTTATGCGGCGAAAATTATGCGGATAGGCCTTGCGCTCCGGAGCCGGATGGGTGGGGGCATGGGACAAATCGGATCTCCTCTCAGGCGGCTTTCGGGGCGGCGGCCGCGCGAATTTCTTCGATGATCCGGCCGGTCTCGACGCCGTAATCATCGGTGGCCTTGTGCACGAACTGCGACTGCGCCTCCATGAATTCGGGGACGTTGGCGCAATGATTGAGGCGCGACAGAAAATCCGCCTGCGCCTGCAGCCGGCGCGCCGTGAAGCGCAAGCTCTCCCCGGCCACCGCCAGGACGAGGCGCAGATAGGCGTCATTCCACCCCGCCGTGAAATGCGCCGCCGGATTCGGCAGGTTGTTGATATTCGCTCCGACGTCATGTCGGTTCGAGCTGATGTTGGTCATCGTCGCGCTCCGGGGAGTTTGAGGTCGTCCAAGTCTGACAAACCGAAGCAAAAGGCCCATGATCACGCCTTGATCTGAATCAGAATTTCGCGGGATCCGAAAAGATAGTCGCGCGCGGCGGGGCCGGAGCATTCCTGTTGCGAGCTGCGCCTCAGGCGGAGCGCGCAGGCGCCAGTTTCGGCGTCTTGGCGGACCCATCGCGCCGGATCGCCGGAAACTCATCCGCCGTGATCGCCTCCTTCGTGAGCAGAAGCTCGGCGCCTTTGTCGAGATCGCCGCGCCGGCGCGCCAGAATATCGCGCGCCTCGACGAAGGCTTCGGCCACAATGTCGCGGACGCTGAGATCAATCTCCCGCAGCGTCGCCTCGGAGGCGACAGGCTTATCGCGCGGCTGCGAATTGAGAAAGAATTGCGGCGCCGCCTTGTAGGTGCGCTGCCCGACGCTCTGCGCCATGCCATAGAGCGTCACCATCTCGATGGCTATGTCGGTCGCGCGCTGGAGATCGTCAGCCGCGCCGGTCGAGACGTCGCCTTCGAAAAGCAGGGCCTCGGCGGCGCGTCCGCCGAGAAGCACGGTGATGCGATGCCGCAGCTCGCTCGCGGCCAAGAGGAACCGGTCTTCCGTCGGGCGCTGGATCGTGTAGCCGAGCGCGCCGACGCCGCGCGGAATGATGGAGACTTTCAGCACCGGATCAACGTCCGGCAGGCTCGCGGCGACGAGCGCATGGCCCATTTCGTGATAGGCGACGCGGCGCCGCTCGGGCGGGCTCAGGATCCGGCTCTTCTTTTCGATGCCGGCGACGACGCGCTCGATCGCTGCGGTAAAATCCGCCAAGGTCGTCGCCGCGCTTTTGCTGCGGGTGGCGATCACGGCCGCTTCATTGACCAGATTGGCGAGATCGGCGCCGGTGAAGCCTGTCGTCAGGCTGGCGACCTGTTCGAGATCGACCGACGGGTCGAGGACGATCTTGCGCGCGTGAACCGTCAGGATCTCCAGCCGCCCCTTGCGGTCGGGGCGGTCGACCAGCACTTGCCGATCGAACCGGCCGGCCCGAAGCAGGGCGGGATCGAGGATTTCCGGCCGGTTCGTCGCGGCGAGCAAAATGACCCCGATGGAGGGGTCGAAACCGTCGAGCTCGGCCAGGAGCTGGTTAAGCGTCTGTTCCTTCTCATCGACGCCGCCAATGCCGCCGACGGAGCGCGAGCGGCCGAGCGCGTCGAGCTCGTCGATGAAAATGATGCAGGGCGCGGCCTTGCGCGCCTGCTCGAACAGATCGCGGACGCGCGCGGCTCCGACGCCGACGAACATTTCAACGAATTCGGAGCCTGAAATCGAGAAGAAAGACACGCCAGCTTCGCCGGCGACGGCGCGGGCGAGCAGGGTTTTGCCGGTTCCAGGCGGTCCGACGAGGAGGATGCCCTTTGGCGCGCGGGCGCCGAGCCGGCCGAAGGATTTCGGGTCCTTGAGAAACGAGACCACTTCCTGCAGTTCGAACTTGGCTTCATCGACGCCGGCGACATCCTTGAACGTGACCTTGGTGTCGGTCTCGACATAGACTTTCGCATGCGATTTTCCGATGGTCATCAAGCCGCCGAACCCTTGCTTTTCGGCGAAGCCGCGAAAGAGAAACACCCACAGAAGATAGAAAAGAAGCGCCGGGACCACCCAGGCGAAGATCACGCTCATGACGCCGGACGAGGGCGCGCCGGTGACCTTGATCCCTTCGGCGGCGAGTTTGTCGGCGATCGTCGGATCGACCCGGGCCGTGACGAATTTGCTTACGCCGCTCGGCGTCGGCGCCTTGAGCGAGCCCTCGATCATGTCCGAACTGATCACGACTTCGGACACTTGTTTCTCGGAAACGCTGATCCGCCGTCCCCCCGTGCCTCAATTTCAGAAGCGGCTGACTTCGCCGAAATCGAATGTCTGAAAAGTCCAGCCTTCTCCGTCTCGCTCACGACATCGTCAACATCATCAAGCGCGACCAGGAGAACGACCATTCGGATGACGAGGACGAGGACGCCCGCGTTGAACAGGACGCCGAAGAAGCTATCTTGGAAGAAGAATACCGTGTCAGGGCTTGCGAAGCCCCGATGCCTATCCGTTCTGACTGGCTGGACGCCACCGGCACATCCCTCCATGTCGCCGCCAAACATTTGACCGATCGTCATCTGGC
>CAWESJ010000032.1:0-6526 GCA_963811015.1 uncultured Alphaproteobacteria bacterium
GGCGCGGTGAACTTTCGATCAAACGCGCCGCCGATGACCGCCGCGAGCTCGGCGACGCTCTGATGGCGGAAATCAATCTTCGCGTGACCGGCAACCCTGCCGCCATCGCGCGGCTTGCCGCCGGAATGCTCGGAATCAAGTCTCCCCCGCGAAGAAATTGTCGTCCGCGCCGATACGCTCGACGCCAAGCAAATCCGCGAAGATCGCCGCGAGCCTTGTCTCGATTTCGCCCTTCGGCGCGCGATAGAGCGACTGCGTCTGCTGATCGGCGTCGGGAAGAGGCAGGCGTTTGCGGTCGACCTTTCCGTTCTTGGTGAGGGGAAGCGCATCGAGAAACACAACCGCCGACGGAACCATGTGCTCCGGCAGTGAGCGACGCAGGAAGGCGTAGAGATCTTGCGCCGAAACCGAAACGCCCTCCTTTGCGACGATATAAGCGGCAAGCTGCGTCCTTGAGTTTGGAGCCATGTAGGGCGACACGGCGGCTTGACGCACGCCGGCATGTTCGCGAAGACGCGCTTCCACCTCGCCTGGCTCGACGCGAAATCCGCGAATTTTCACCTGCGCATCGATGCGCCCGAGAAAGCGCAGCGCGCCGTTGTCGCCAAATACGCCAAGATCGCCGGTTCGATAGAGACGCGCGCCGGGCGGGCCATTGGGGTCCGGAACGAACCGCTCGGCCGTCAGGTCGGGGCGGTCCACATAGCCGCGCGCCACGCCCGCGCCCCCTATGCTAATTTCGCCGGGCGCGCCCTGTGGAGCGACCGTTAAATCTGGTGAAAGCGTGTAGACCCGGAAATTTTCCAAAGGCCGCCCGATCGGCAGACTTTCGACGGCCGCGCCCACGAGATCCTGCGGCTCGATCTGTGTCATCAACCCGCCGATCGTGGTCTCGGTCGGGCCGTAATGATTGAAGATGCGAAGTCCGTCCGTGCGCGGCCCGGCGGCCATAGCTTTTCGCGCGACGTCCCTGATGAAGGACGCGGGCAACGCCTCCCCTCCAAAGATCAGGGCCTTTTGCGGGATCGACGCCCCTTCAACGTCATCCATGCTGAGCGCGCCGAAGTGAGAAGGCCCAATCTTCAGCACATCGATGTCGTTATGCGAGACAGCGGCGGAGAATGCGCCTGCTTCCGTCACCTCGTCGTCCGTGAACACGTGCAAACGGCCGCCGCTTGCGAAACAAGGAAAGATCGCCGTGTAGCCAAGGTCCGCCGCCAGTGTCGAGGCGAGCGCGAAGTTGAGGCCCCTCTCGCCTAGTCGCGCGCCGATGGCTGCGACGTAATTGGCGAGAGCAAGATGCGTGACCGCGACGCCCTTGGGTTCGCCAGTTGAGCCCGATGTAAACACAACATAGGCGAGGTCGGACGATTCGAGACGAAGCTGCGGCGCCTCGATCGTCTCGACGGAGCCGGCCGAGCGCAGCGCGTCGGAAAAAAGTGGCGCGACGCCATCGATGGTCTTCTTTTCGAACCAGTTTCGCGCGCAAATCAGCAACGTCGCCCCGGCAAGGCGCAACATATTGGCGATGCGCGGCGCGGGATGGTCGGGGTCGATCGCGACATAGGCGCCGCCCGCCTTCATAACGGCGAACATTGCGATGACGGCGTCGACGGATCGCTCGGCGCAAACGCCGACGCGCGCGCCGCGATCCACGCCCTTTTCGCGAAGAATATTCGCCAGTCGGTTCGCGCTGGTCTCCACTTCCCTATAGCGCAGACGCACGTCCCGACAGACGAGCGCCGTTTGCTCGGGAAATCGTATGGCGGAGGCGGAGAGCAGACGAGGCGCGAATGAGTCGGGCGCGATATCCGTCGAGGCGCCGCAGGAGAGCGCCGCCAGTTGATCGGCGGCCTCCTCTTCGGACATCGCCTTCAGCTCGCCGACGGGCGTCCGGGGCGCCTTCACGGCCTGCACCAGCAAAGTGCGGAAATGGCTGGCGAGACGCGCGATCGTGTCCCGGTCGAAGACGTCCTCGCAATATTGGAATGACAAGGTGAGACCGTCCTGCAACTCCGCCGCCATCAGCTTCAGGTCGAAATCTCTCGGCCCGCGTGTCGACCGCTATGCCGCTGATTTTCCAATCGGCGAAGTCGAAGGGCCGCGTGCTTTCGCCCAGCGCAAGCGCGGTCAATTCGGCCGGAATATCCGCCTGCGCCTGGTGCAGTACGAAAAACGTCTGGAAGATCGGCCATTGTCCTTCGACACGGGCCGGATTGAGACGCTCGACGAGCGTCGAGAAGGGAAAGTCTTGATGCGCGACGGCTTCGGCGACGCAGTTTCGCACTTCGCGCAGATAATCCGCGAAAGCCCGTTGCGGATCTATGCGCGTCCTGAGCGCGACCGGGTTAACAAAATTTCCCACCACCGCCGCGAAACGAGCTTGGCTGCGCCCGCCAGTCGCCGAACCAACTATGAGGTCGCGCTCGTTGGTGTATCGATAAAGCAAGGTCTTGTAGACCGCCAGCAACAGCGCGAAGAGCGTCGCGCCCTCGGCGCGCGCCACTTCTTTGAGTCGACCGGTTAGCGCCGCATCGAGCGTCATTGGAACGGCCCGGCCCCGGCTCGTCGGAGACGAGCGACTTTTTCGATCGACCGGAAGCGCCATGAGCGGCAGTTCGCCCCCGAGCTTTTGACGCCAATAGTCCCAATCCCGCGCGAAGGCTTCCGTCTCCAGATAGCGCCGCCCCGAGCTTACAAAGTCCGAATAATCCGCGACGATCGCCGGAAGATTCGGCCGTCGCCCCTCGCAGGCGGCGCGATAGGCTTCTTCCAGCTCTTTCGAGAAGATCAACATCGCCCAAAGATCGACGCAAATGTGATGGGCGCAGATCAGCACGGCGGCCCTGCGATTGGAACGCTTGTAGATCGTAACTTTCAGAAGCGGCGCGCGGGTCAGATCAAAGGGCTCCAAGATGCGCGTACTCATGTCCGTCTGTAGCGCCGCGTCCGCCCGACCCCGCATATCTATGATCGAGAAATATTCGCCGATGGCGGCCAAGTGAAGCTGAATCGGGTCCCCGGACTCTTCTGAATAGACCGTGCGCAAGATCGGATGCCGATCGATGAGGCGATCCGACGCCTCCTTCAGGGCGGCCTCATTCAGAACGCCGTCAACGTTGAAAGCGAGGTGCAGATTGTAGATCGCACTCGCGGGATCGACGCGCTGAACGGTCCAAATAGCCTTCTGCGATGGCGACAGACCGGGGCGACCGATATTGCTTTCGCCCGCGTCATCGGCGACGTCCGTGACCGGGCCTCTGAGCGCAAGCTCGGCGATCTCCGCAATCGTCGCATCGCCGAGGTAAGGCGCAAGCGGCGTTTCCGCCCCGATTAGCGCGTCGATCGCATGTTTGAGCTCCAGCGCGCCGAGCGAACTCAGTCCGCAAGATAGCAGCCGGGAATTCTTGCCGAGCTGCGACGACGGCGTACGCAAAATGCGCGAAGCCTCCGAGATCAGAAAGCTCGTCGCCAACTGGATGCGCTGCTCCGGCGCAACCATTGCGAAGGCCTGACGCAATGTGGCGCTGACGCCCGGAGCGACAGCCTCTGGGCTTTCGAAACCAACTGCAGTCGCCGCGGCGTGCGCGCCCGATCGAGCCACGACGTCCAGCCGATCGTCGAGATAAAGCCGACGACACTCGGCGCGACGAACCTTTCCGCTCGATGTTCGAGGAATGGCGCCCGGTCGGAGGATGACGATCTCGGCCGGTCCCACGTCGCAAACGGAAGCGACATTTTCCCTAATTCTCGCAAATAGCGCGGCCGCCCCTTGCGTGTCCAATCCGCGTTCCCTGCCCTCGCCCCGATCGAGTTCAGTCACGATCACGACGGCCTCCGCGCCCTCGATCGTCACTGAGAAAGCGGCGCTGCACCCCGGCTTCACGCCGTCGATCGTCTCGTCGAGCACGCGCTCGAAATCCTGCGGATAGTAATTGCGTCCTGCAATGATAATGAGATCCTTAAGCCGTCCCGTGATGAAAATCTCGCCTCTCGACATGAAGCCGAGATCGCCGGTGCGCAGGAAGGTCTGATGGGGAGAGTCCTCGACCAGCGCCTCGAACGTCTCGGCTGTCTCCTGCGGACGATTCCAATAACCTGCAGCGATGCTCGCGCCGCTGACCCAGATTTCGCCGACCTCGTCGTCCGCGCAAGGCGTGAGGCTGCTCGGATCGATGATGCGGACTTTATGGCCGTTCCAAGCGCGGCCGCAGCTAACCAGGGCTACGGCGCTTCGACCGCTCGGCGGAACAACCTTGTTTTTTTCGAGCGAAGCGCGATCGGCGTAGTGCAGCGTGCACGCTACGCTGCGCGTCGGAGCCGTGAGAACCAATGTTCCCTCGGCCAAGCCATAACAAGGGAAGAAAGCTCTTCTATCGAAACCGCATTCCGCAAACGCCTCTGCAAATCGGTCGAGCGTTGAAGCACGCACAGGCTCCGCGCCGCTAAATGCGATCTTCCAACAGCTCAAGTCTAGACTTTTCTTCTGCTCCTGCGTGATCTTGCGCGCGCAGAGATCGTAGGCGAAGTTCGGCCCCCCCGAAGTATGGGCGCGATAGGTCGAGACCGCTTGAAGCCAGCGCAAAGGCCGCTCAAGAAATGCGAGCGGCGACATCAGATGGGCCGACGCCCCGACGAACAAAGGCTGTAGAACGTTGCCGATGAGACCCATGTCATGGTACAGCGGCAGCCATCCGACCAAAGTCGATTGCTCATCGTGACCGAAACTGTCCCGGATGATCTGTTGATTGGCGATGAGATTGCCGTGCGTGACCTTGACGCCGCGCGGATTGCCCGTCGACCCGGACGTGTATTGTAAGAAGGCGATGTTTTGAGACGCCGGTTGATAAGAGACCCAATCCTGCGCATCTTCGTATGCTACCCGGTCCGTTGAGAGCCATAGCGCTTCGTTCCGCCCCAGCCCCAACGAGCGGTCTTGCGAGAAGCGCGCTTCAATTTCCGTTGTCGTCATGACGAAAGCCGGCGAGGCATCCGCGACAATCGCCTGCAGCCGTTGACGATGCTGACTACCAGGTGGGTAGGCGGGCGCCGCGATGACACCCGCATAGAGGCAACCGAAGAAGGCTTCGACATAGTCGAGACCTGCGGGATAGAGGAGAAGCGCGCGCGCCTGGGGCGCGAAGCCGCGGGACCGTTGCAGCCGAGCCGCTATCGCCCGCGCCTTTTGGTCAAGTTCGGAATAGGTGATGCGCGCTGTCTCGTTGTGGCCTCTCGAGAGAAAGGCCAAAGCCGTCTTCTGCGGCTGCAGCCTCGCGCGCAAATCGAGCAGAGTCACCAAATCGCGAGGATCCAGCGTGTCGGCTTGCCGCATTGTTTCGAACCGCTCAACCAATGACTCGACGCCTTCCCTACCCGATCCTCGACAGGCGCTTCGCTCTGCTCAAGAAATGTGATTGAGATAAGAGCGATAGAATCGGAACATCGCCTCGGCAGGAATTCCGGCCCACATCCCAAGAGCGATCACCCCGTTGTAATAGACGTTTTTGATCGGCATGCCGTTGACGAGCGCCAGCACGCCCCGCGCCGCGCTGTCGCGAGTGTGCCAATCGACGTTGAACGACAATGCCCAGTCAAGACTGCGCACGTGATGAAGCATGCCCGGCGGGAGGTAGAGACAATCGCCGGGATCGACGATCACTTCGAAGGGCTGCGCCTGGGCATAGAGCGGAAATCGCGCCCAATCCGGCTTCTCCGCATTGACTTCGCACCATCTCCAACTATGGCGGTAGCAGAATTTCAAATGTTCCGCGGGGATGAGGATGAAGCGCTTCCTTCCCTTGATCTGAAAGAACAGATTGTGCGTCAGCAGGCAGTCGAAATGCAGGGGCGTGAGACTATGCGCCGGGCCCAGAAAAACCTGCGCGAAATTCGCCCAATTGTTACGGTACCATGCCGGAAAGTAGTCGGCCGGAAAATGCTCCAGATCGTCTGCGGCCTTGGGCAGAAGCGCCGTCAACGGAATATCGTGCAGATAGGCGGACTCCTGAGCAGTCTCTCCCGACGAACACCCCTCGTGAGCTTCGAACTCGGACAGATAGTCATCAAGTGGCTTACGGACGACCTCAATAGTCGACTCATGCAGAATTTTGAGCGGAACCTCGCGCACGCGGGCGCGCCCGCGCAAATATGGCAGCGTCCAGCGCGTGAGCGCCGATGAACCAACAAGTGCGCCTTTCACGAGCACCGGCCTTCGGCGCCGGACGAAGTCCTCCGCGAACTGCATTGCGCCCAATTGGTCTCTTTGCTCAACCACAAATTCCGCGTCCATCGACGCCGCTCCTCGTATCGCAATCAGGCCGCCCGCGGCGTCAACCCACGTCGTTCTTCGCGGCGGCCTCGGCCATTTGCTTGCGCAAGCTAAGAGGCCGCATGTCGGTCCACACTTCCTTGATGTAAGCGAGACACTCCGGTTTGAGCCCGCTCTTCCCCACAGCGCGCCAACCAGCTGGGATTTCTTTGTAACCCGGCCAGATCGAATATTGCTCCACGCGGTTGACGACGACCT
>CAWESJ010000033.1:0-6288 GCA_963811015.1 uncultured Alphaproteobacteria bacterium
TCGCCCGCGCGACCTCGGCCCGCAGCATCGGCAGGATCTCGTCCTCGAACCAGGGGTTGCGCTTGAGCCAGCCCGTATTGCGCCAGGAGGGATGCGGCAGCGCGACGATGCGCGGCGCCTCGCCGCGAAATTGGGACGCGGTGCGGACGATGTCATCGAGGCGCAGGCCTTTCGGCAAGGGCCGTCCGACCCGCTTGTAATGATAGTCCTGCGCATAGCGCCCGATGGCGAGGATGCAGTCCAGCCGGGGCAGGATCGCGAACAGGTCGTCGTGCCAGGCGTCCCTGCATTCGGGCCGCGGCGGCAGATCGCTTTTGCCCGCGCCATGGCCCGGAAAGCAAAACCCCATCGGGACGATCGCGACTTTCGCCTCGTCATAGAAAGTCTCGCGGGAGACGCCCATCCATTGCCGCAGGCGATCGCCCGACGCGTCATTGAAGGAGAGGCCGGTCGCGTGGACGCGCACGCCGGGCGCCTAACTCGCGACAAGGAGCCGCGCGGTCGGCGAGACCCGCAGGACCGGACGGGGCTCATGCGGCAGCGGCGTCTTGCGCGGCGCGTCGATGCAAAGGCGGCAGGCCCTTATCCGCGCCGCCAGCGCCGCGAGCTCAGACGTCAAAGACCTGTCCGTCCTGGGCGATTGTGAGGCCGGACTGCTCCATCTCGGCGCGGCGCTCCAGCGCCGAGGCGCTGAGATGGGTGACGACGATGCGCTTGGCCGAAAACCCAGCGAGATTCGTCTTAAGCGTTGGCCAATCCATGTGATTTGGCACAGGCGCGGCCCCGGAATAGCATTCCACGATGAAAAGATCCGCTTCGGCTGCAAGGTCGAACAAGGTCGGCGTCCAAGCGGAATCGCCGGAATAGGCGAAGACGCTCTTGCCGTCGGCGAGCCGCACGCCGGTTGAAAGGCCGCCGGATTTATGGATCACTTCAAAGGTTTCGAGCGTCAGGGCGCCGACCGCCATCTTCCGGCGGGCGAGAATTTCCTCGACGCGCCAAGGAAAGCCCCAGTTCAGGTTCTTTTCGTCCGGAAAGAAAGCCTGGAGGGCGGCGTCAAGCCTTTGCTTCAGGCCGGGCGGCCCGATCATCAGCAAGGGCTTCGTCCGCCGCTCGGCGAACTGGCAGTCGAACAACAGAAACGGCAGGCCGCCAAAATGATCGCCGTGAAGATGCGAAATCACGATCGCGTCGACGTCGTCGAAGCTGAGCCCGAGCCTTTTCCAGGACCCTATCGAGCTGGCGCCGAAATCGACGATGGTCGCGGATCCTTCAGCGTCGATCCTGAAGCATGTGTGGGCGCGCCCTCCGGTTCCAAAGGCGTCGCCGCATCCGACTATGGTAATTTTCATTGCGCCTCTATTTCAATCGCCGCCGCTCTGACGACAATCTTCTTTTGTCATTGGATATGGTTACATCCCCCGGCGTCCGCGCATCGACCCCGCGCTTTACTGACGTCATGGACGGCCTCATTAAACCGTGTCAAGCAACGACAAGTCTTAATTTAAATTCACGTGAACAGCTTGGGCTATATCGCGCAAAGACATCTGCCGCCGCCTCCCGCCTCCAAATAAAACCCAATGGCCTTGCGCTGCGTGCGCCAGCGCACATCCGACCCATCGCCACCGTGCGAACGCGATGCGGTCCGCCGCGCAAACGCCAAATCCCGCTCCAAGCGAAACGCCAGCCTCGATCCGGCTCCGGATGCGATCATTTTCAGCGATCCCATGAGGCGGTCATTAATCTTTTTCCGGCAGCGTCCGCCTAGCTTGTTTCGCAGCGCCAATTGAGCGGGTCTTCCAACGGATGACAGAAGTCGCCGCAGACATGATCGCGCGCGGGCGCCTTGGTTCGGGCCTCGCCGCCGGACCCGGGCGTTTCGCCATCGAATTGCGCAAGAGGCGGGCCAAGCCGGAGTCGCCCGTTTCAGGCCACCGCGATTTCGATATCGCCCTGCTGCATCTCTTCGCGAAAGCCAAGCGTTCGTCCGGGCCGGCCATGGCGGCGCTCAGCGGGGTGGCCGCGGCCGTCGCCTCCGCCTGGGTCGCCGTTGACGCCGTCCTGGCCTGGCTCTGCGCCAATCTCGTCGCCTTGAGCATCGCCTGCCATCTCGCGGGCAAATTTCTCGAGGCCTCCGGCGACCCCATCGACATCGCTCGGCAGCGGCGCAATTTCATCCTCGCCGAGACGGCGCAAGGGGTCGTTTGGGCCGTCATCGTCTGCCTCGTCAGCCAAGCCGGGGACCCGGCGGCGCGCAGTTCGGCGCTGGCCATGCTTTTGCTCGTCGCCGCGGCGAACGCGACCGTCACCGCTTCGATTCCGGCGGCGGTCTGCGCCGCCTTGACGCCGATGGCCTTGGCGATCGCGCTCTTCCTGCGCCCAACGAGCCTGTCCGACGGAACCCTGCCGCTCATCGCCCTGGCCTTCGGGACGCAGCTCTATTTCATGCTGCTCGCGCGAAAGCTCCATGCGGCTTCGCGCGAAACGCTCTCGTTCGAAGCCGAGAAGGACGATTTGATCGCCGAGCTCGAGCGGGCCAAGACGAACAGCGATCTCGCCCGCCGCCGCGCCGAGGAGGCCAATCTCGCCAAGTCGCGCTTTCTCGCCACGATGAGCCATGAGCTGCGCACGCCGCTCAACGCCATACTCGGCTTCTCCGAGGTCATGAAAGGCGAGCTGTTTGGATCCCACATCGTCGCGTCCTACAAGGAATATTCAAACGACATCCATTCGAGCGGCCAGCATCTCCTGATGCTGATCAATGAGATCCTCGATCTGTCGCGGATCGAGGCCGGCCGCTTCGAGCTGAAGGAAGAGGCGGTCGCGCTCGCCCATATCATCGAGGACTGCCGTCATCTGCTGGCCTTGCGCGCGAGGAAGCGCAACATCATCCTCGACGAAGCCGTCGAGCCGAGCCTGCCGCGAATCTGGGCCGATGAACGCGCCGTCCGCCAAGTGGCGCTCAATCTTCTGTCCAACGCCGTCAAATTCACCCCGCCGGGCGGGACGATCAAGATCAAGATCGGCTGGACCGCGAGCGGCGGCGAATATTTCTCGGTGCGCGACAGCGGGCCGGGAATAGCCGAGGATGAAATCCCGATCATCATGTCTTCCTTCGGCCGCGGCGCCCTCGCCCAGAAAAACGCCGAGGAGGGGTCCGGCCTCGGCTTGCCCATCGTGAAGGGTCTGGTCGAGCTCCATGGCGGCACGTTCACGCTGAAATCCAAGCTTCGCGAAGGCACTGAAGTCATCGTGATCTTTCCCTCCGCGCGGGTGATGGAGGCCGCCGCCGCCCCGGAACGCGCCGGGCCGACGGGCAAGCCAAGGCGCGGCGTCGGGCGGGAGGCCCATTCCGCCGCCTGACCGCGCAGGCCGCGGCGCTGTGCTTGCGCCTTGACAGGCAGCGGCGGCGCTCTACCTCCAAATCAGCTTCGCGGGATCCCGCAAAGCTCGAACCAGTGTCTCGGCGTCAAGCTCCAGCTGAGTCGTCGCGGATTCGCCGTGGCGCCAATATGGACCAAAGGCCCGGTGTTTTTCCTTTGTCTCATGCACCCCGCTTGTCTGAAGAACCCAGGCTGGGGTGCGGCGAAAGCTTTCGCATTTTGATCCATCGCATTGCCGTAATGCGCGCCGGCGTCCACTTGGTTCGAAAAACGCCCAGGAAGCTGCAGGGAGCTAAAAGACAATGGCTGCGAAAGACGTCCGCTTTTCAACCGACGCGCGCGACCGCATCCTCCGCGGGGTCGAGATCCTCAACGACGCGGTGAAAATCACCTTGGGCCCCAAAGGCCGCAATGTCGTCATCGAAAAATCCTTCGGCGCGCCGCGCATCACCAAGGACGGCGTGACTGTCGCCAAGGAGATCGAGCTTGCCGACAAGTTCGAGAATCTGGGCGCGCAGCTCGTGCGCGAGGTCGCCTCGAAACAGCATGACGCCGCCGGCGACGGAACCACGACGGCGACCGTGCTCGCGGCCTCGATCGCGCGGGAAGGCGCCAAGGCGGTCGCCGCCGGGCTCAACCCGATGGATCTGAAGCGCGGCATCGACCTCGCCGTCGAAGCCATTGTCGCCGACCTCAAGAAGAATTCGAAGAAAGTCACCTCCAACGACGAGATCGCCCAGGTCGGCGCGATTTCCGCCAATGGCGATCGGTTCATCGGCGAGGAAATCGCCAAGGCGATGCAAAAGGTCGGCAATGAGGGCGTTATCACGGTCGAAGAGGCGAAGGGCCTCGACACCGAGACTGAAATTGTCGAAGGCATGCAGTTCGACCGAGGCTATCTTTCGCCCTATTTCGTCACCAATGCGGAAAAAATGATCGCCGAGCTCGAAGACGCTTATGTCCTCATTCACGAGAAGAAATTGTCTTCGCTGCAAGCTCTGCTGCCTATCCTCGAGGCTGTCGTGCAGAGCGGCAAGCCCTTGCTGATCATCGCCGAGGATGTTGAAGGCGAGGCGCTCGCGACTCTCGTCGTCAACAAGCTGCGCGGCGGCTTGAAGATCGCCGCCGTCAAGGCGCCGGGCTTCGGCGATCGCCGCAAGGCCCTGCTGGAGGACATCGCCATCCTGACAGCGGGCCAGCTGATCTCGGAAGAGCTCGGCGTCAAGCTCGAGAACGTGACCCTGCTCCAGCTCGGCCGCGCGCGGCGCATCCGCATCGACAAGGAAGCCACCACGATCATCGACGGCGCCGGCGAGAAGAAGGACATTGAGGCGCGGATCGCTCAGATCAAGGCGCAGATCGAAGAGACGACTTCGGACTATGACCGTGAAAAGATGCAGGAGCGGCTCGCCAAGCTCGCCGGCGGCGTCGCGGTGATCCGCGTCGGCGGCGCCACCGAGGTCGAGGTGAAGGAAAAGAAGGACCGCGTCGACGACGCGCTCAACGCCACCCGCGCGGCGGTCGAGGAAGGCGTATCGCCCGGCGGCGGCGTCGCTTTGCTGCGCGCCATCAAGGCCCTCGACGCGGTCAAGACCGGCAATCCCGACCAGAAGACGGGCGTCGACATTGTCCGCCGCGCGATCCAGGCGCCGGCGCGGCAAATTGTCGAGAACGCCGGCGGCGACGGCGCCGTGGTGGTCGGCAAGCTGTTGGAAGCCACGGAGCATAATTTCGGCTATAACGCCCAGACCGGCGAATATGGCGATCTCGTCGCGCTCGGCATCATTGATCCGACCAAGGTCGTGCGCACCGCGCTCCAGGACGCGGCGTCGATCGCGGGCCTGATCGTCACCACAGAGGCGACCATCACCGAGCATCCGAAAAAGGACAGCGCGGGGTTGCCGCCGGGCGGCGGCATGGGCATGGATTACTGAAGCTACTTCCCAACCGGCGCCTTCCCGAGCCCGCACCGAAAGCCATCGCGCTGAGCCAAGCGAACGCGCCTCGGCTGCGGGCTCCGCGCGATCAAGTTTTTGCGCGATGCGCCGCTCGCGACAGCCTGTTACAGAATCGAGCCCCCGCCGGCGCGACCGTGACGCGCTGGCTTCGATCTACGCAGGAGCGGCGCTCAGCCCTGCAAGCGCCGCGAGGAGATGATCCGGAGTGAATTCCAAGCCCATGACATTGATGCGCGACATTCGAAGATCCATGCTCGCGGCGGCTCTGCTCGCCTTGGCCCCCGCGCCCGTAACGGCGGAGCAACCGGTCGCGCCCGGGCAAGCCGAGCCGGCCGCGCCCAAACCAGCGGCGGCCGAGCACGCCCAAGCGCCGGCGACGACCCCGCCCAATCCTCTGCCTGCGGCAGTCACAACCTCCCATGTGATCGAGCTTCCCGGACGCAGCCTGAAATTCACCGCGATCGCCGGCGCGATCCGCCTCAGCGACGCCAAGACCGGCGAGCCCGAGGCCGACGTCGCCACTTTGGCCTTTCTGCTCGCCGGGGCCGATCCCGCCCAACGGCCGGTGGCCTTCGTCCTCAACGGCGGTCCTGGCGCTGGCTCAGCCTGGCTCAACCTCGGCGCAATGGGGCCGTGGCGCCTGCCGCTCAATGGCGGGCCGCGGTCGCCCTCGGCGCCTCCCGTCACGATCGAAAACGCCGAAACCTGGCTCGATTTCACCGATCTCGTCTTCGTCGATCCGCCTGGGACCGGTTATAGCCGAATCCTCGCCAAGGGCGACGACGCGCGCAAGCAATTTTATTCCGTCAACGGCGACATTGACGCGCTTGCGGTCGTCATCCGCAAATGGCTCGCCGCCAACAAGAGGCTCGAAAGCCCGAAATTCATCGTCGGGGAGAGCTATGGCGGCTTTCGCGGGCCGAAGCTCGCGCGCCGGCTTCAGGACG
>CAWESJ010000034.1:0-7320 GCA_963811015.1 uncultured Alphaproteobacteria bacterium
GCAACGCAAAGCAAAGCTCCTGGCGACGGAGGCCGACGATAAAGTCTGCAATATCATCCAACTGATTTACCGCAGCAAAAGCTACGAAGGCCTCTCGAAGGATTTCGAATTTTCCCGCCGCACCATGGAGGAGCATTGGAGGGCGGGCTATAGCGACGCCATTCGCACGCTCCGCCACCCCGAGGTCCTCACCTGTCCGGGCCGCGCCGAGGGCGTCCGCACCTTTGACGTGGCGCGGCTGACGCAGCAAAGACATGACCCCAGGCTGGAGGTCGAGCCGTGATTTTAGAGGGGAAGCCGCGATGAAGGAAAGTGAAGTCCGCCGCCGGGCGTTCGCGATGCCGCTAACCAGCCCGGCCTATCCGGTCGGGCCATATCGCTTCGTCGACCGGGAATATCTGGTCATCAAATACCGCACCGATCCGCAGAAGCTGCGCGAGCTCGTCCCCGAGCCGCTCGAGGTCGATGAGCCCGTGGTGAATTTCGAATTCATCCGCATGCCGAATTCGACCGGGTTCGGCGATTACACCGAAAGCGGACAGGTCATCCCGGTGTCATTCCAGGGCCGCAAGGGCGGCTACTCGCCATTGCATGTTCCTCAACGACCATCCGCCGATCGCCGGCGGGCGCGAGCTCTGGGGCTTTCCCAAGAAGCTGGCCGAGCCGACGCTCAGGGCGGAAATCGACACATTCGTCGGAACGCTGGACTATGGCCGGGAGCGCATCGCCACCGGCACGATGGGCTATAAGCACAAGGAGGCCGATCTCGCCGCGGTCAAGGCGTCGCTCGAGGCGCCCGAACTTCCTGCTGAAGATCATGCCGCATGTCGATGGGACGCCGCGAATTTGCGAGATCGTCGAATATTATTTGACCGACATCGACTTGAAGGGCGCGTGGAACGGCCCGGCCTCGCTCTCGCTCACCTCGCATGCGCTGGCCCCCTTGGCCGAACTGCCGGTGCTGGAGGTCCTGTCGGCCACGCATATTCTCGCCGATCTCACCCTCGGGCTCGGCAAGGTCGCGCATGACTATCTGGCCTGACGGCCTCCCGATCAGACGACTCCATCTGACTCGGGAAGGCTCCGGCGTCAGCAATTGCTGCAGATGCCTTTGCGAATGAGAAGATCATTGTGGTCATGGATTTGCCGATCCGATCCCGATTGCCCGTCGCTCAGCGCGCCGGGATGCGGAACGGTTTGGCCCGTCGAGCTCAAATAGGGGGAGTTCGACAGGCTGCGGCCGGTCGTGAGCGCCGGCGTCGCTCCAGAGAGGGCTTCTCCGCCAACGGCCGGCCCCCCGACGGTCGCTCCAAGAACAGACGCGCCGGCTACGAAGGCGCCAAAGACGTGTATTTTGCGCATGATTCACCCCCCGCGCGTTCGCGAATAGCAACTTCATTTTTATAGACAACACAGGAAGCGTCAATTGGTTGCGCGCGACAGGCGTAAACTTGAACGTCATGCGCCAGGGCCCGAGCGCCGATCATAAGCAAAAAATATGCTGCCCGCCCCGAAGGTCGCCAAGGCCCCGCCGAGCCGGCGGGTCAGCGGCCGCCCGGCTGCGGCGCCGGAAAGTCCAGGGTCAGCGCCTTTGCGGAATAATGCGAGGCGCTGCTTTTGCCGGAGCAGGCGTCGCGGGAGAACATGATGAGGTGATGCGCGACGAGCCCGACGCTCAGGATCGGCTCGATCTGGCCGCGCATCAGGCGGGGCAGGACAAAGGTCCAGAACGCGCGCCGATAGTCGCCGCGAACGCCGACCTTCCACAACAGGTTCCAAAGGATCGCCAGTGCCTTGCGGATATTGCGCGGCGACAGGCGTTGCGGGCTGTTCGGGCGCTTTAGCCGGTAGGGCCTCGTCTCCCGCATTTGATATTCATAGCGGGCGAATAGCGCTTCCGGCCGATAGGCCTTGTCCATGCAGGCCCGCCACATGGCGAGCACTTCATCGTAAGGCAGCTTGAAGCTGACGTTCGACTCGAAGTCCGCGTCCTCCTCGCGGAGCCGGTCCTCCTTTCGCAGCCGATCCCACAAGGGCGTGCGCGGCAGCGCCTGGAGCAGGTTGATGGTCGCCATCGGGATCTTCGACTGCTCGAGAAAATCGAGAATTCGCGGGCCGGACTCTCTTGTGTCGGTGTCGAAGCCGAGAATGATTCCGGAGACGACCTCCATTCCGCGCTGGTTGATGGCGCGCACCGCGTCGAGGATGGGCAGCGCCACATTATGCGCCTTGTCGATCGCCTTGAGCGCTTCAGGCTCCGGGGTCTCGATTCCGCAAAAGATCGTGTCGAAGGCGGCTTCGCGCATCAGATCGAGGATCTCCGGCGACCTTGCGATGTTGAGCGTCGCTTCGCAGGAGAAGCTCACGGCGTAGCCATTGCGCTTCTGCCAGGCGATGAGATGGGGCAGGAGATCGCGCAGCGCGCGCCTGTTGGCGACGAAATTGTCGTCGACGAAATAGATCGAGCCGTTGACGCCGCAGGCCACGAGCTTGTCCAGCTCGGCTAGGACCTGCGCCGGGGTCTTGAGGCGCGCGACCCGGCCATAGAGGCCCGGAATATCGCAGAATTCGCAAGTATAGGGGCAGCCGCTCGAAAACTGGATGCTGCCGAGAAAATAGCGGTCGATCCTGGCGAGCTCATAGGCAGGCGCCGGGAATTCGGCGAGGTCGCGGCGCGTCTCGGTCGTCAGCACGATTTGGCTCGGCGGGCGGGAAATGTCGCGGCCGAGATGAGCGATGAGAGATTCGGTGGCGTCGCCGAGCTCGCCGACGTGAAGATAGTCAAAGGCCGGATAGAGCTCCGGGCAGGCGGATGCGGATGGGCCGCCGAGCGCGACCGGCTTGCCCAAGGCCTGCGCCCTTGCGCGAATATCCTCCATTTGCCGGCGCTGAATGTGCATGCCGCTGACGAATACGGCGTCGGCCCAGGCGAAATCCGCCGGGCTCGCCGGATCCATGTTTTCATCGATGAACCTGACCTCCCAGTTGTCCGGCAGCGCCGCTGCGATGACGAGAAGCCCTTGCGGGGGCATGAAGGCGCGGACGCCGCCGGTCAGCGGATAGGCGTGCTCAAACGTGCCGAAAGAGGGCGCGTAGCGCGGAAAGACGCAGAGGATTCGTCTCGCCGCGACGCCGGTCGCCGTGGGGGCGCCGCAATGGGCTTCAGCCGCGCTGACGTGAGCCATGATTTGCGCCTCAGGAATAAATAAATGCTGGATGACTTCAAATCTGAAAGCCGGACCGTCAATATATTCGACCGGCCGCCTGAGCCTCGCGGGTTTTGCGGCTCATGCTAGCGCCGAACCGGCCCATCATGAAAGATCAAATCGCCGAAATGGAGGCGGCTTGCGATTTGACATTAAATCTTGGACTGGCGACTGCGTCTTTTGATCAGAAGGGGGGCCGATCGCCGCCGGATGGCCTTCGAGCCTGCGGGAACCCCTTGAGCGAGACGTGAATTTCGCTAATTTGGGCGTGATTTCGACCAATGTCATTCCTGCGCCGGACCAATTGCGATCCGCCGCCGCGCTGCGATCATGAACTTCCCGAGATGAAAACCTCCACATGAACCGCGCGTTTCAATTCGGTTTCGGACGATCGGCCTCGGCGAGCCTCTTTGCAGCCCTTCTTGGCTGCTGCCTCGGCGGCGCGCGCCTCGCCTTGGCCGAGTCGCCGAAGACCGCCGACCGCGCCGCGGCCCAGGCCGTCGAGGGCGCGTCGGGAACGCCGATCATCGTGGCGCGGGCGGAGCCGGCCTGTTTTTCGGCCGCCGTCCGGGCGACGGGCCTCTTTGCGCCGCGCGCCGAAGCCGTCGTCGGCATGACGCGCGACGGGTTCGCCGTCGTCGAGATCTTCGCCGGCGAAGGCGATGTCGTGAGCGAAGGGCAACCGCTGGCGCGCCTTGCGCGCATCTCCGCCGAACCCGGCGCGGGCCGGCCGGGCGCCGTCGCGCCAGCCTCGATCGTCCTGCGCGCGCCGGCTGCGGGCGCCGTCGTGGCGTCAACGGCGCGGGTCGGCGCCGCCGCATCGCCGCAAGGCGCGCCCTTGTTTCGCCTGGCCGTCGACGGGCTGATCGAGGTCGACTTGGAAGTGTCGAGCATTGATCTCGCCGCGGTCAAGGAGGGTCAGGCCGCGCAAATCGAAACCGAACCCGGGCGGGAGATGGCTGGCCAGGTGCGCAAGCTCTCCGCCGAAATCGATCCGGTCACGCAAATGGGGCATGTGCGGGTTGAGATCCCCCGCGACGCGGCATTGCGCGTCGGCCGGTTCGTCCGCGCGAGGATTGACGCGCGCCGCAGCTGCGGCATATCTGTGCCGCGCTCGGCCGTGCTCTACAAAGCCGACGGGACCAGCGTTCAGGTGGTGCGCCACAGCCAGATCGAGACGCTTCCTGTCACGGTTGGCCTGACCACCGCCGAGGACGCCGAAATTCAGGAGGGCCTGCGCGCCGGCGAGCTCGTCGTGGCGCATGCCGGCGCGTCGCTTCGGGACGGCGACCGGGTGTCTCCCGTCCTGGCCGGGAGCCAGGGTCAACCGGCGGGGCGGCCCTGATGGCGATCAATGTCTCGGCCTGGTCGATCAGGCATCCGCTGCCGGCGATCGTGTTCGCCCTGGTGACCCTCGCGCTCGGCGCGGCGAGCTTCAGAAAGCTGCCGATCACGCTTCTGCCGAATGTCGATCAGCCGATCGTCACGGTCGTGATCACCCAATTCGGCGCGGCGCCGGCCGAGCTCGAGACCCAGGTGACGAAGCCGGTCGAGGACGCCGTCTCCGGCGTCGAGGGCGTCCGCCACATCATGTCGCAAGTGACCGACGGGGTGTCGGCGACGACGATCACGCTGGCGCTCGACGCCAATACGGACCGCGCCCTGAACGACGTCAAGGACGCCATCACACGGATCAGGGGCTCGCTGTCGCGAAGCATCAACGAACCCTTGATCCGGCAGGTCGGCGTCGTCGGCTCCAGCATCGTCACCTACGCCGCGATCGCCGCCGCCAAGACGCCGGAGCAATTGTCGAATTTCGTTGACGACGTCGTCAAGCGCAAGCTCCTGGAAATTCGCGGCGTCGGCAATGTCGAACGCGTCGGCGGGGTTGAGCGCGAAATTCTCGTCTCGCTCAACCCGACGCGGCTCGAGGCCTTCGGCCTGACCGCCGCCGACGTCAGCCGCCGCCTGCGCGGCAATAATCTCGATTTGACCGGCGGCCGCGCCGAGCTCGGCGGCGAGAATCAATCGATCCGCACCCTCGCGGGCGCGCGCACGCTCGGCGAGCTCGCCGGAACCGCGCTCGCCTTGCCGCGCGGCGGCCAGCTCCGGCTCGACGACCTCGGCGTCGTGACCGACACGATCGCCGAGCCGCGGACATTCGCGCGCCTCGACGGCGAGCCCATCGTCGCCTTCAGCGTTCAGCGCTCGAAAGGCGCGAGCGACGTCGCCGTCGCGGCCGAGGTTCAAAAGCGCGTCGATGAGCTCGCCGAGGCCTATCCCGACGTCGCCATCAAGGTGATCGACAGCTCGGTCGCCTATACCAAGGGCAATTACCATGCGGCGATGAGCACGCTGTTTGAAGGCGCGGCGCTCGCGGTGATCGTCGTCTTCGTGTTCCTGCGCGATATTCGCGCCACCATGATCGCCGCGGTCTCGCTGCCGCTGTCGATCGTGCCCGCCTTCTTGGTGATGGACGTCCTCGGCTTCTCGCTCAACCTCGTGAGCTTTCTCGCGATCACGCTGGCGACCGGCATTCTGGTCGACGACGCGATCGTCGAGATCGAGAACATCGTGCGCCATATGCGGATGGGCAAGTCGCGCCTATCAGGCCGCCATCGAGGCCGCCGACGAAATCGGCCTCGCGGTGATCGCGATCAGCCTGACCATCGTCGCGGTCTTCGCGCCGGTGAGCTTCATGCAGCAATATCGCCGGGCAATATCTTCAAGCAGTTCGGCATCACGGTCTCGGTGCAAGTGCTGTTCTCGCTGCTCGCCGCGCGCCTCATCACGCCGATGCTGGCGGCCTATTTCCTCACCGCGCACGGGCGCGAAGAGCAGGCCGAGGGCGCGGCGACGCAGCGCTATGGACGGCTCGTCAAATGGTCGGTCGAGAATCGCTATCGCACCGTCGCGATTGGACTCATTCTCTTTGTCCTTTCGATCCTCAGCACGAAGCTCCTCGGCACCGATTTCCAGCCTACTCAAGACTCCGGACGCTCTCATCTGGCGATCGAATTGCCATCCGGCGCGGAGCTCGCCGAAACACGGAATGTGGCGGACGCAATAGCAAGGCGCCTGCGCAAACATCCCGAAATCATTCATGTCTTTATCGACGGCGGCCATATTCCGCCGAGCACGACGGATGTGCGCAAGGCCGAGCTCATTTTGAATTACGCGCCGCGATCGGAGCGCCGCTTGAGCGTCCACGAGCTCGAGGCCGAGATCGGCAAGGAGCTCGCCGAGGTTCCCGACATCCGCAGCTGGTTCGTCGATGATTACGGCCAGCGCCCGGTCTCCTATGTGGTGACCGGCCCGGATTCGGCCACAGTGTCGAATTTCGCCGCCGATCTCGCGCGCCAGATGAAGCGCATCCCCTTGCTTTCCAATGTCGTGGCCTCGACCTCATTGGAGCGGCCGGAGCTGCTCATCAAGCCCTACCGCGATCTCGCCGCCCGGCTCGGCGTTTCGACCGAAGGGCTTTCCGAGACGCTCCGGATCGCGACGATTGGCGACGTCGGGCCGGCGCTCGCCAAATTCGACGCCGGCGACAGGCTTATCCCCATCCGCGCGCAGCTCGACGCCAAGGCGCGCAGCGAATCTGCAGATTCTCGAAAACATCAGGGTGCCGACCGCCGTCGGCGCCCCGATTCCGCTGCGCGCCATCGCCAATATTGAGCTCGGCCAGGGCGAGGCGAGCATTAATCGCTTCGACCGCGAGCGTGAGGCGACGATTCAGGCCTCGCTCGCCGCCGGCGCGACGCTGAGCGAGGCAGAGGCCGAAATCTACGCTCTGCCGCTGATGAAAAATCCGCCGAAAGGCATTAAGGTCGGCAAGTCGGGCGACGCCGAGGCCATGGCCGAATTATTCGACGGCTTCGCCGAAGCGATGCGCAGCGGGCTTTTGATGGTCTACGCCGTGCTCGTCATTCTGTTCGCGAGCTTCCTGCAGCCGGTCACGATCCTGTTCTCCCTGCCGCTGTCGATCGGCGGCGCCATTCTCGGCCTGCTCTTGACCGGGCGGCCGATGAGCATGCCGGTCATCATCGGCATTCTCATGCTGATGGGCATCGTGACCAAGAACGCGATCATGCTGGTCGATTTCTCGATCGAA
>CAWESJ010000035.1:0-6963 GCA_963811015.1 uncultured Alphaproteobacteria bacterium
CTCTCTCTCTCTCTCTCTCTCTCTCTCTCTCTCTCACTCAGTTGTTCATCTCTCTCTCTCTCTCTCTCTCTCTCTCTCTCTCTCTCTCTCTCTCTCTCTCTCTCTCTCTCTCTCTCTCTCTCTCTCTCTCTGCCGCTCCCCCGCCGCCTCTCTCTCTCTCTCTCTGTCTTCTTCCGCTCCCCCGCCTCTCTTCTTCCTCTTCCTCTCCATGGCTGCTGCGGCCACAGGGGCTGCGCAAGGACGGGTCAACCTTCCCCATGCACCTCTCGATCGGCGAAATGCGCGACAGGGAGCGGCGCCATTTCACCGGCTTCATCCGCGACTTGACGGAACGCCAGGAAACTCAGGCGCAGCTTCAGGAGCTTCAAGCGAAGCTGGTTCATGTGTCGCGCCTCGGCGCGCTCGGCGAAATGGCGTCGAGCCTGGCGCACGAACTGAACCAGCCTCTCGCCGCCATCAACAATTATATCAAGGGCTGCCAGCGCCTCCTGCAAACCGAAGGCGGCCAGCGTTGGCCGGTGATCGAGGACGCGCTCGACAAGGCCGCGGCGCAAGCTCTTCGCGCGGGGGAGATCATCCGCCGCATGCGCGATTTCGTCGCGAGAAGAGAGGCCGACAAAACCAATCAGCGGATCGCGCGGCTGATCGAAGAGGCGAGCGCCCTTGCGCTCGTCGGCGCGCGAGAGCAAGGCGTCATGGTGCGCCTTCAAATCGATCCCGCTATTGATCTGGTTCTCGTCGACGGCGTGCAGATCCAGCAGGTTCTCGTCAATCTTTTTCGCAACGCCCTCGAAGCGATGGAGGGGGCGCGCGGCGCGAGCTGGTCGTGACCGCCGCGCCCACCTCGAAAGACCTTATCGAAATCATGGTGTCGGACACCGGCCACGGCGTCTCGCTCGAAGTGCTGCCGAAGCTCTTCGAGCCCTTCGTGACCAGCAAGGAGACCGGCATGGGAGTCGGGCTCTCGATCAGCAAGACGATCATCGAAGCGCATGGCGGCCGCCTTTGGATGGAGGCGAACCCACTCGGAGGAACAGTGTTTCGTTTCACCATCCCCATCGCGAAGGAGGCGATAGGCAATGCGTTCTAACGCCGGCTCAGGCCGCGTCGTGCATGTGATTGACGACGATCCGGCGTTACGCAACTCGCTCGAGTTTCTGCTCGGATCAGCGGGATTCGCGGTGCGCCTGTTCGAAGTCCGCCGAGGCGTTTCTCGAATTTCTCCCCGCCGTCGCCGGAGGATGCGTCGTCACCGACGTCAGGATGCATGGCTTGGACGGGGTTGAGCTCGTGCGCCGCCTTCGCGCGACGAATCATTCGATCCCCGTGATCATCATAACCGGACATGGCGACGTCGCGCTCGCCGTCGCGGCGATGAAGTTCGGCGCAACCGATTTCATGGAAAAGCCGTTCGACGGCGACCTTCTCATCGCGGCGGTGCGTTCGGCGTTTGAGCAGGATGGGCAATCGCTTGCGGCCGACGCCGTCAGCGACGAGTTGACGACGCGGATCGCGTCTTTGAGCCAGCGCGAATCTCAGGTCCTGCGAGGCCTCATGAATGGTCAGACCAACAAGGAAATCGCGCGCGAGCTCGATTTGAGCGCGCGCACGGTCGAAGTCTACAGGGCCAAGCTGATGATGAAGATGAAGGCGGAGAGCATTTCGGAGCTCGTGCGCTTCGCGATCAAGGCAGGCCTCTTCGCCGCCTGAAGCCGCGCCGCAAGTCGCGGCGGCCAGCGGCATGCTCACGACGCCGCTTCGGCGGTCCATTTCAACACATGCTTTTCGATCTCGTAGACCGGCAAATGGGTCAAGTCCCGATCCAGTTCCGCCCGAACCGCCGCCTTCACCGCGGCCGAGCTGCTTTTCCTGATCAACCCAAGAGCATGCGCCGGCGCGACGATGAATAGGCCTTTCGCTCCGCCGCCCGCGACCAATTCGTGCAAGCGGTCCGTCAAGCCGGCGATGAAATTTCGATCCGCCTCTTCATGGCGATCAGAGGGTTCAACCGCGCTGCGAAAGCTCGCCGCGGATTGCTGCACCCTGCCAGGCTTATCCGAATTCAAGACCCGGTTCGGCTCCTCCTCATGCTCGCGGACTTCCCGCGTCTTCAGATTTGGAAAAACCTCGTCTCCCTCGTTTTGTAGAAGCAGCGCCTTGCGCGCGTCCGACACGACAATCCAGTCGCCAGCCTGCATCTTTACTTTGGACATTGTAGTCTCCCAAATCGTCCAGCCGCGAAAGACATCGCGCGACCAGACGCATGTCGCCTCAAGCCGCCTTCTTAATCTCGATCGTTCTCATGACCCGAGGCGCGGGCTTCGGCGCCTTCACGGTGAGAACGCCCTTAGCGAAATTGGCTTCGATCGCCGAGAGTTCGGTTCCCGACGGCAGTTGGATCCGCCGCGGCCCGCCCGAACTCGGAGCCAGAGATTTGAACGGCATCTTTACGCCTCCACATATCGGCGCCGCCTGGGGCTCGCGCCATGGATGAAGGGAGCATCGCCAAAGCCGCGCCACCTTGATTTCGATCAATTGCCAATCCGATAGCCCCCGCCGCCATCCCCGCCAGAGGCGACATTGCAGCCTCGCTCGAATTCCGCTTTTTCAGGAGAATAAAATCCGAACCGCGTTTGATTGAGGTCAAGGGCGCGCCGATTGCAGCGGCGCAGACTTGCAACGCCTCTCGACCGGACGTCCAGCATCCGCGCCCAAGCGCGCCGATCCTTCAACACGGATTCCCAAATGTTCAAATCGACCTGCATCGCCTTCGCCGCCGCCATCATTTTCACGAGCGCCGCACCCGTCCGCGCGGATGACGGGAACCCTGCCCTCGGTCAAAGGCTCGCGCAGGAATGGTGCGCGAAATGTCACGCCACAGGCCGCTACGGCGACAGTCCCTTGCAGATCGCGCCGCCGTTTCGCGACTTGCATCAACGCTACAATGTGGAGGATCTGGCCGAATCATTGGCTGAGGGCATAATGGTCGGCCATCCTACAATGCCAAATTTTCGCTTCGATCCCGACCAGATTCAAAATCTGATCGCATATCTGAAAACGCTCGAGCGCTGAACGCAACGCCGGGCTTTGCCAACGCCCGATCGCGATGGCCGCGTCACCGCGCGAACGCAAGGCGCCGAGGGTTGCGGCGCCGTGCGTTTCGGCGTCGATCAGCCGAGCGTCAACCTGTCGTCGACCGACTTCACGCCAGGCGCCGACCACGCCGCCCGCTCGGCGAGCCCGCGCTCATACCACGCCTTGACCTTGCCCTCGAGCACCACTTTGTTGTCTTCGACCGAGACGCGAATTGAATCGGCCTCGAGCTCGGCGTTGCGCTTCAAGGCTTCGATGATCTTCTTCCTCACATCCGGCGCATCGATATGCGGCTTGATCTCGATGAGATTTGTCACGCCGAGAATGCCGCTGAGCTTATGAATCGCCGATTCCGCCGCGATCCTTTGAAACTGCCATTCGACGCCTCCGGTCAAGGTCACCCACCCTCTTTGAACCTTGACGTGAATGACGCCTTGAGGAACCTGGGCGCTCCAAGTCAAGATGTTCACGGCGCGCTGCGCGATTTCATCGTCGGAGCGCTTGGGCTGGTCGCCATAGCGCACCTCGATCTCCTGCGCGATCGCCTTGACGCCTTTCACGCGCTCGACCGCATGTTCGGCCGCGAGCTTTTCAACATAGCTTCCGACATGTCCGGTCAAAGTGACCACGCCCTTTTCAACGGCGACGCCAATGTTGGCCGCATGAATGCTCGGTTCGAAATCAAGCTCGTCGATGATAAATTGACGCAAGACTTTATCGTCCATGCCTACTCTCCTCAGACCGCGATCTACAGCGTAGCTTTGCCGTTTGCCTCTCGATCATGACCGAAACTTGCGCTACGAGGATTGATTTGGGTCAAGCAGGCCTGTCGCCGCCTATGCCCGGCCAACGCCGTCGCGCCTGGCCGAATGCGGCTCTGCCGTAGTCATCCGGCCTGGGCCGAGACCCGGCGAAACCGCATCAAGGCAAGGCCGAGGAAGAGGCCGCCCATAAGCGCGACCGCGACGAATTCGGGCCAGACCACGCCAAGCCCGGCCCCACGGTAGAGAATCGCCTGGGCGAAGGACACGAAATGCGTTGACGGCGACGCCTGCATGACGATCTGAAGCGCCTGCGGCATGCTTTCGAGCGGCGTATTGCTGCCCGACAGAACATTCATCGGCGTCGCGACCAGGAGGTAAAGCAGGCCGAGTTGCGGCATGGTGCGGGCCACAGTCGCCAGAAAAATGCCTATGGCGGTTGCAAAGAAAAGGTAGATCACGACCCCACCGAGAAAGAGAGGAATTGATCCTGCAACCGGAATGCCGAGGAGGCCGCGCACGACCACGATGAGAGAGAGGCCAACCGCCACGGTGATCACGAATCCGTTGGCCCATACTTTCGACATGGCGATTTCGAAAGGAGTCACCGGCATCACCAGCAAATGATCCATGGTTCCATGCTCGCGCTCGCGGATGACGGCCGCGCCGGAGAGAATGATCGCCAACATGGTGACATTGTTGATAATGCCCATGACGCTCGCAAACCATGAGGTTGTGACATTGGGGTTGAAGGCGACGCGAATGTCGAGATTAACCGGGAGCGGGAGCGACCGTTCCGAGCGGGAGAGGAAATTCGCGATCTGGGTCGTGAGAATTTGCTGAATGTAGCCGGCGCCGAGCCCCGCCTGGACCATGGCGGTGGCGTCGACATTGACCTGCACGGCAGGTTGGCGCTTGGCGAGAACATCGCGCTCGAAATGCAAGGGAATGTCCAGGATAAACGTGTAGCGCCCATTGTCCATCAGGCGCTTCACGTCGCGCAGCGCGATCATTTGCGGCGGCCGGAAATAGGGAGGCAGATAGAACCCCTCGATAATGCGATGGGAAAGCGAGGAATCGTCCTCGTCGATGATCGCGATCGACGCATTGTTGAGTTCCTGCGATCGGCTTTGCGCCTGCGCGTAGACGGCGAAGGAGAACGCCCAGATCACCAATCCGAGCAGGACGTAATCATGCGCGAAGCTGCGCAGCTCCTTGGTTCCAAGCCAAAAAATATTGGCCAGCGAGCGCATCAATTTTCCTGGCCCCGCAAAAAGCAGAGACTGAGCAGGATGAGAGCGGCGGCGAAGGCCGCAAGAGCGAGAAAATCTCCGGCGAGGTCCTCGAACCCGAGCCCTTTGGTGAAGACGCCGACGCTGATCGGCAGGAAATAAGTCATGGGGAAGATCCGCCCCATGACGGAGGCGACGCCCGCGAGCGAAGACACAGGCGTCATCATGCCGGAGAATTGAAAGGCGGGCAGATAGGAGAGAATGGCGGTCCCGAACAGGGCTGCGATCTGGGTGCTCGCAAAGGATGAGATCAACATGCCGTAGCCCGTGGTCGCCGCGACATAAAGCAGTGCGCCAACGAGAAGCGCGGGAAAGCTCCCCTTGAGCGGCACCCCGAAAACGACAATCGCCATCAGCAGGAGAATCGTGAAATTGGCCATGCCGATGGCGATATAGGGCAGCTGCTTGCCGAGCAGGAATTCGAGCCTTGTGACCGGCGTGACGTAGAGATTGATGATCGATCCCTGCTCCTTCTCGCGCACGATCGCAAGCGCCATGAGAATCGCCGGTATGAGGATGAGCAGAAAGGCGATCGTGCCCGGCGCCATGGCGTAAATGCTGTAGAAGTCCTGGTTGTAGACCCATCTCGTCTCGATCGCGGCGGGCTCGGCCTCGGCGGCCGACATGCCCTTCCTGCTGGCGAGATCGGCGAGATATTCCTGGTGCATCGCCTGCAAATAGCCGCGGATGGTCTCGGCCCGGAACGGCATGGCGCCGTCGATCCACGCGCCGACCGAGGCGGGAACGCCTTTCCTGACGTCGCGCCCGAACTCCGGCGGGATCTCGATCGCGGCCCTTATGTCCGCGCTCTGCAGGCGCAATTCCAGGTCGCCATAATCCTTGATCGGCGCCTTTTCGGTGAAATAGCGCGATCCGCGAAGCTCCTCCAGATAGGCGCGGCTGTCCGGCGTATTGTCATGATCGAGGACGGCGAAGGTGAGATTGTCGACGTCGGTCGAGATTCCAGCGCCCATCACCGCCATCAGGAAAGCCGTCCCGATCAGCGCAAATCCCAGCCTGATCGGATCGCGCAAGAGTTCGAGCGCCTCGCGGATCGTATATGCGAACATGCGGCGCGGGCTGAACAATGCAGGCCGCGTCCCGGCCTGCGGCGCGACGGCGTCAATTGGCCGGCGGCTTTGCGCTGCCGCCGAGGCTTGCGCCTCGGCAGGATCTGCGCGGGCCGCGATCGCCTCCTCCAAATAAGAGATGAAAGCGTCTTCGAGATTCGCCGCCCCGCGGGCTTTGGTCAAAGCCGCCGGCGCGCCGGTCGCAAGAACGCGGCCGGCGTCCATCAGCGCGATCCGGTCGCAGCGCGCCGCCTCATTCATGAAATGCGTGGAGATGAAGATTGTCACGCCATGATTGCGGGACAAATCGATCAGGAGCTCCCAGAAGCGGTCGCGCGCCATCGGGTCCACCCCCGAGGTCGGCTCGTCGAGGATCAGCATTTCCGGCTCGTGCACGATCGCGACCGCGAGCGAAAGACGCTGGCGAATCCCCAGCGGCAGATCCGCAGCGTTTTGGTCGAGATGTTCAGCAAGACCGAATTGGCTGACGAGCGCGTCGATCCGCGCCCGAGCCCGCGCGCGCGGCAGATGAAAAAGGCGCGCATGAAGGTCGAGATTCTGGCGGACAGTGAGTTCGGCGTAGAGCGAGAAGGATTGCGACATATAGCCGACGCGAGCGCGCGCGCTCATGCCGCCCGCCTCGATCGCTTGCCCGAAAAGAAGCGCTTCGCCAGAGGTCGCGGGCAAGAGCCCGGTCAGCATTTTCATCGTTGTCGTCTTGCCGCAGCCGTTCGAGCCCAGAAAGCC
>CAWESJ010000036.1:0-3316 GCA_963811015.1 uncultured Alphaproteobacteria bacterium
GTACGGACTTTAGGCCACCTCCGGCGGCGCCGCCGTCACTGGCAGCAATACGTAAAACTCAACCGAAGAAGCACGCGGCATATCACGTATTGCTTGAACATATGAACGGGAGGGTAGGATGTCTATTCGTTTGCTGATGCTCTCATTCGCGGTCGCCGGGGGGGCTTACAAATAGTTTACAAGCGGCTGAGACGATTTTAGCAGCAAACGATGCAAAAGGTGCAGTGTCTGCCCCTCAAGATGTTCAAGTTGAATGCTCGACAGGGGACTTATCGCCCGACGGCAGGCGTAGTAGTTGTGATGATCCCACTACAACATTAACGGCGCCTCCGGAGTTTGTATTCAATGAGCATACGGCTTCAGGAGGGGAGGTAACTGGAGTTGGTAGTGAACATTGGTGCACTCTCAGCTTTTCAGATTATATTGAAATAATTCCTAATACTGGTATTGAAGCTCCTAGAACGGTGAAGGGCATTCCTCACGCTCGAAGTAATACCGGGCCTTCAGGTAGTAGGGGTCTGGCGAAATGCGCCTGGAAGATTGAACTCGTGAAGTATACTGGGTTTAAAGCGCAGTGAATGATATTGCCGAGTTCGAGATTGAGAACACCTTGCCCCTCTCTCAAAAACGGTGGTTTTCGAGAGGGTGACAGCGCGTCGGACACTTCGTCGCTAATCCCCGCGAAATCGCGTCTCAAAACTCATTCTCGATTCCTGCCTCTCAAAAGGTCGCAGACCCACGAGTTTCGAGTAGGTGCGAAAATCAAGAATTCCGCACATGGAAAAGGCCTTTGATTTTGAATGATTTTTTTGGTGCATAACTCAGGTGCAAAATGCGGCGGTGAGTTAGGCTTGAGCGGCCGGATGTCGAGGGACTGAGGGAACCTGGCGCGACGGGCGGCAGGATTCCCGCGCACCCTAGGCCCCACCCTCCTTGCAAATGATCTTCCATTCGGCGTCGGTCACGGGCTGGACCGACAGCCTGGAATTATTGACAAGAATCATATCTTTGAGGCGCGGATCGGCCTTGATGGCGGCGAGGGTCACCGACGTCTTCAAGGGCTTGACCGCACGAAAATCCACCATGCCGAACTTGCCGGTGGCATCGGTTGGGTCGGGGTAGAATAGCTTGATCACCTCGACAATGCCGAGGATCTCTTTGCCCTCGTTCGAGTGATAGAAGAAGGCCTGCTCGCCGAGCTTCATCGCCATCAGATATTGCTTGGCGGTATGGTTGCGCACGCCGTTCCAGAACGTGCCTTTTTCGCCGGCCTCGACCTGATTGGCCCAGGACCATTTGTTGGGCTCGCTCTTGATCAGCCAATGCGCCATGGGTCGCCTCCCGTTGCGCGCAAAGCTAGACCATTTCCAATGCGGGTGGAAAGAGCCCGGACGCCCAAGCTAGCCGAGATCGCCGAACTCCGGCTTGGAGGGCCGCGCGAGCAGGGCGGCGATCGCGTCGTCGATTGAGATCCGCTCGGCGAGCACGGCGTCGACCGCCTCGGCGATCGGCATGTCAACGCCATTGCGGCGGGCGAGATCGACGAGAATCCCGCAGCTGTGAACGCCCTCCGTGAGGCCGCCGAGCTGCGCCGCCTCGCCGACGCCGCGCCCGCGCCCGAGCGCGACGCCAAACGAATAGTTCCGCGACATTGGCGAGGTGCAGGTGAGGACCAGATCGCCGAGGCCGGAGAGGCCCATCAATGTGTCGGGCTCCGCCCCAAAGGCGCGGCCGAAGCGGCTGAGCTCGGCGAAGCCGCGCGCGACCAGGGCGGCCCCCGCGCTCGCGCCAAGGCCGCGCCCGGCGGCTATGCCATTGGCGATGGCGAGAACGTTCTTGGCCGCGCCGCCAATCTCGACGCCGCGGACATCGGTCGAGGAATAAAGCCGAAACCAGGGCGCGGAGAGCGCGGCGGCGAGGCTTGCGGCGAGCTCGCCGTCCCGCGCCGCGAGGGTGACGGCGGTTGGCAGGCCTTGCGCCACATCCGCGGCGAAGCTCGGGCCGGACAGGATCGCCGGCGGATTATTGGGCGAAAGCTCGGCGACGACGTCGCTCAAGAACAAGCCGGTGGCGTGCTCAATGCCCTTGGCGCAGACGATGATTGGCGCACCCGGCGCGAGATGCGGCGCGGCGGCCTCGAGGACCTGCCTCAGCGCTTGCGCCGGAACCACGGCGAGGATCACGCCGGCCTCCGACGCCTGGGAGAGATCGGCGGTGGGATGGACATTGGACAGAAGCGGAACGCCGGGCAGGTGGCGGGCGTTGACGCCGGTGGCGGCCATTTCGTCGACATGGGACGGGTCGCGCGCCCAGAGGATCACCTCGGCGGCGGCTCCGGCGCGGGCGGCGAGATTGGCGAGCGCGGTTCCCCAGGCTCCGGCGCCGAGAACCACGATCCGGCGGTTGCTCTCCATCGCCATGGAGCCTCCTCCTTGCTGACCCGAGGCCTTTCGCCGCGATTCGGCGAGGCCGCGTGGCTTCTCGCGAATTTTTTGTAAGGGTGACAGAGTTTGCTTTGACTTAACGGTAATTTTTTGTTGCGCGCGAAGCCATGCCGCGCGCCCGCGCGCTTTCGTGAAGAGCCATGGGCGCGGCGGCGCCTGGAAATTGCCGAAGCTCGGCAAGATTGCCTTGGCAATTCAATGCAATCTCGCTTAATTGGGCTGATTTTGCATCATTTTTCCAAAAAATCGGCGCGGAGCTTTCGGATTTGGGCCCTCCAGCAGGGCTTTGAAACATTTGCTCATCTTTTTTTGGCCCGACAGGCTGCGGCTTTGAATTTGAGTGGGTCCATGAGATCTAAAAGGGGCCATTTGCTGCGGACGCATTCGGGGGCGCGCGCAGCGCATCGGTCGCGCCGTGCAGAACTTGGAGCTAGCGGATGGCTGAAAGCATCAAGACCGACGTCGTCATCGTCGGGGCCGGGCCGGCCGGGCTCTTCGCGGTCTTCGAACTGGGCCTGCTCGACATCAAATGCCATCTGGTCGACATCCTGCCGAAGCCCGGCGGCCAATGCGCGGAGCTTCATCCTGAAAAGCCAATCTATGACATTCCAGGCCATCCGCTCGTGACCGGGCAGGGGCTGGTCGAGAAGCTCATGGAGCAGATCGCGCCGTTCCACCCGAGCATTCACTATGGCGAGATGGTCGAGGCGCTGGAGGTTCTGGGGAGCGCCGAGGCGCCGTCGTTCCGGGTGCGCGCGAGCGGCGGCCTGAGCTTCGAAAGCAAGGTCGTCGTCGTGGCGGCGGGCGCGGGCTCGTTCCAGCCGAAGAAGCCGCCGATCGACGGAATTGAGGCCAGCAAGACCAACCAAACC
>CAWESJ010000037.1:0-3971 GCA_963811015.1 uncultured Alphaproteobacteria bacterium
TCGGCGAGGCGGAAATGGGCGAAGGTCGGAAAGCCCAAAAGCTTCGCCCGCTCGGCGCGAAGCTTGACCATTTCCGCAGCAATCTCGCGATTGTCGGTCACGCCGCCGGTCTCGCCTCGCAGGGCCCAGGCGCGGAAGGCCTTTTCGCGCAGATCGCGCCGCGCCGAAAACTGCAAAAAAGGCTCGACGCTGGAGCGCCCGAGGCTGATTTCATGCTTGCCCGGAAGGCCGCGCTCCGCCGCCGTCTGGGCCGCCGCGGCGATGAGCGAGGGCGGCAGGCCGGCGAGATCCTCGGGCGCCTGAAGCACGAGAAGATAGTCTTTTTCGTCGGCGAGGACGTTCTGGCTGAAGGCGGTGCCGAGCGTCGCGAGCCGTTCGCCGATCTCGGCGAGACGGGCCTTGGCCGGAGCCGGCAGGCCGCCGCCCTGGCGGGTGAAAATGACATGATAGCGCTCGAGCACCCGCGATTGCTCGGGGTCGAGGCCAAGCTTGTCGCGGTCGGCCTGCAAGGCCTCGACGCGGCGGAAAAGCGCCTCGTTCAGATAGATTTCGCTGCGATGGCGCGACAGAACCGGCGCGATCTCGCGCTCTATGGCCTGCAGCGCGTCATTTGTGTCGGCGCCGGCCAGGTTGAAGAAGACGGAGGAGACCCGGTCGAGGCTCTGCCCGGAGCGCTCCAGCGCGGCGATCGTGTTCTCGAAACTAGGCGGCGCGGGATCTGCGGCGATCGCCGCGATCTCTCCGCGCTGCTCGGCGAGCGCGGCCTCGAAGGCCGGCCTGAACTGGTCCGGCGCGAAAAGATGGAAAGGCGGCGCCTCGAACGGCCCGGTCCAAGGATCGAGAAGGGGGTTCTGGGCGCTTGGGCTTTTCTGATCCATGTCCGGCGCGCTCCGATGTTCGCGAAAGCGCGCAGTATAGGGGGTTTGCAGGGGCGGATTCAATGAATTTGGGGAGAAGGAACATGGCCTAAGGGCTTGGACCGGCCTTGGCTCAGCGAAGGGGAGGCAAAACGCTTGTTCTTATAGCTGTTACGATATAGCTTTCAAAGAATGCACGCCGCTCGGCGGCGGCGTCCCGCCAAGGAAGCTCTGCAATGACGAGTTGAATAGCGCTTCTGATTTCCCTTTTGCTCTGCGGCGTCCTTGCGCAGACCGCTGCGGTTCGCGCACAAAGCGCCTGCCCGACGGGGACGCCGCAGCTCATCATTTATCGCGCAGGCAGCCTCACCGCCGCCTTTACCGCGGTCGAAAAGCTGTTCACGGCGCAGACAGGCGTTTGTGTCGTCGACGTCGCCGCCGGCAGCGTCGACGCCGCGCGGCGCGTCACCACCGGCGAGGAGCCTTGCGACATCTACGCCGCCGCCGATTATGAAGATATCGAGCTGCTCCTCAAGCCCGCGCGGTTCGCGGCTTATGACATTCGCTTCGCGCAAGGCGCAATGGTTCTGGCCTACACCACCAACAGCAAAAACGCGGCGACGATCGCAGCGGCGGGACCCTTCAGTCCGCCCGCATCGGTGCCCAACGCCGCTTCGGATTGGTATACGCAATTGACCCAGGCCGGCGTGGCGATCGGCGGCTCACATCCCTTTCTCGATCCCAGCGGCTACCACGCCGACCATATCTTTCAGCTGGCGAATAGCAATTACGGCGTCGCCAATCTCTACGACACGCTCTTGCAGCATTATTCGATCAGCAAAGCGACGGACGCGCTGGGCAAGACCTACGACTATCAATTCATATATGAGAACAACGCCTACGCCGCCTTCAAGGCCGACACGACCAACACCTATCGCTATGTCCACCTTCCCGACGCGGTCAATCTCGGCAATCCGAGCCTGAATCGGGCCTATTCGAGCGCGAAAATCATCATCCCCGGCCTCTATGGCGGCGGCGGAGATTCGCTCGTGGCGATCCCGGCGACGCGCGTGGAATGGGGCCTCACAATCCTGAGAACGGCGCCGAACCCCGCCAATGCGGTCAGGTTCCTACAGCTTCTCTTCGGCTCCCAGGGAATCGCGCTGCAGCAATCCAACGGCCCGCCGCCGATCAGTCCGCCGCTGGTGAGCGCCGAAGATTATGCGCGGCTGCCGAGCCAGCTGAAATTGCTGGTGAACGTTGATACGAGGCGCAGCCCCTAACAAGTGGCGGGCGTCCGTCGCTTTGACCACAGCAACGGCTACGCAGGCCCGATCGACAAAATCGGGCCTGCAGATAGGTGTTTGGAGTATGTTCCGAACGAATAAGCCGGTCAACTTTTTAGAAAACACGCCCTAGCGTCGTTTTACGCTCATGCTTATTGCAAAGAACATGGTCCACAATTGCTCTATATATGGCAAGCTAACCAGATAGAATGCCAAATCTTGTCTGACTCGCACTGTGTTGAACCAATGATCGACTGAAGAGTTGGATGCTCAGAAGGAGTCATCCATGAAAAAGGTTGTTCTGTTTTCAACGATCATCGCCCTTGCCGGCGTCGCCCTCTCAGGTCAAGCCGATGCTCGACCGGGCGGCTGTATTAAAGGCGCGATTGTCGGGGGAATAGTCGGACATTTTGTTGGGCATGGCGGCGTGGGAGCCGCCGCTGGATGCGCATACGGCGTGCACAGGCGGAATGAGTATAACCGCGAGGACAGCCGTGAGGGCCGATCGAGCTACGTACGGCACGGCGGAGACGCCCAGCGCAATGGGCATGATAGTTACTGAACGATGCAGTTAGGCGGCTGGCGCAAGCTCCGAGGCGAAAACGGCGTGCGTGAGCGATACGCTCACGCCGCTTGAGCTGCTCGCGACTTCAAGATTCGCCTCGAGCTGTTGCGAAAGCGCCTTGACTATGGCGGTTCCGAGGCCGCCTTTCGCTGGCATTCCTGTTGCGTCCGGTTTTCCAACTCCGTTGTCGGACACCACAAGCTTCCAGTTCGACCCGTCGATTTGGTAGCTGACGATGACCTGACTGTCTGGCGTGTCGTCGGGGAACGCGTGTTTCAGAGCGTTGATCACGAGCTCGGTGACGATTAGGCCGAGGCTCACAGCAACGGCGTATACAGCTACGCCGCCATCGACCACAACTTGTAGCGAGATCGGCCGGCTGTCGCCGATCATTGAAGCCGCGAGGCTTTTGCACAATCTGGTCAGATAAGGACCGATCTCAATCTGGTCAAAACGGTCGGAGGCCTGAAGATGCTGTTGCACGGCGGCCACCGCCATAACGCGCTGGTGAGCGTCCTGCAAATGCAGTCGTGTTTCCTCCGAGGTCACGGCGCGCGCCTTCAACATCAATATGCTAGCGATCATTTGAAGGCTGTTGGCGACTCGGTGCTCCATTTCCTGCAGCAGCACGTCTTTCTGCTGCAACAAATCCTCCGTCTGTCGCAGCAGCTCCTCCTTCTCATGCTCACTTGCTCGCCGCTTGGTGATATCCTCGAAAGCAAGAAGAATGGTCGTGTGGCCTCGATCCGCATAAAACACCTTGCGAGCGTTCAGAAGCATGATACGGCGGCCGATACCGGGAAACTCGTGCTCAACCTCGAACCCGTCCATTGCGGAGCGCTCTGGAATGATTTTTTCCAGAAGCATTCGAAGCGCTGGAATGCCCCACGCGCCGTCGCCGAGCGCGTAGAGAGAACGACCTAAGAGGTCTTGGCTATGAACTCCGAACGTCAGGTAGAAGGAGCGGCTGACGGCGAGTACGCACATGTCCGCGTCGAGCACGAGCAGCGGTTCGCGCACCGTGTCTACGATGGCCTGCGCGAGCGTCCGCGTATCCTCGATGTCCTTGAAGGGCTTGCTCATGGAAAAGGCTCACTCACGGCAAAGGGCACTTTCGAACCCTCTCATTTTGTGGCCTATGAAGCCAGGAAGAAATCTTTGCCTGAGACTACCGCAAAACGCGTCCTCCTGAGCAAAGACCTCCAATGCGGGGCAGCTGTGGCGAACGACCAAGTTGCAGGCTAAGCCATATGCAATCCGCCA
>CAWESJ010000038.1:0-4047 GCA_963811015.1 uncultured Alphaproteobacteria bacterium
GGCGAATTGGGCGAAGCTCAGGACGGCGACGGAGAGGGCGAGGATGGCCAAGGCGCGAATGGACTATTCGGGCAAGAAGACTCCGATCCGCTCGGACGGCCGACGGGCGGCGATCGGGTCTTTAATCCGCGCGCGCGCTTCGACCCGATGGGCGTTCCGGCGGCGCAAAGGGCTCAGCGCGTCCTCGAGGAATTGCGCCGAAGGCTCGGCGAGCCTGAGAGGCCGCGCGAAGAGCTCGATTATCTCGAAAGGCTCCTGCGGCGGTATTGACCCGCGAGCGGTCGCGGTCCCAGGCGCCTCCGGCTCGGAGGGACCCGGCTGATCGGGAAGCCGTCGCTCGAATTCGCCGGATTGGAGCGCGTCGGACGTGAAAAGCGCGCGCCGCCTTTTCGTCAAGCGCTCCAGCGCCGCAGCGCCGCAGCTCTCAACAAGGACCAAGCTGAATGCATGCCGCCAGCAATTTTGTCGTCGCGACCTCTCTTGGCTCCGTCGTCGTCGTTCTTCTTCTCGGCCTGTTCAACACGTTGCGCGGCGGTTCGGCCAATTTGTCGCAACAGTTCATGCGTTGGCGCGTCGGTCTTCAATTCCTCGCAATCATCCTCATCATGGGCGTTTTGTGGCTGCGCGGCTGAGCCTCGGCGGCTTGGCGCGGCCGATCGCATCGCCTCCATAGCCTTGTTTCAGCTTGCGTTTGTCGCATTCCGCAGGCGAAGGCGTTATACTATGACGAGGATCCTTCGACTGCGGGAAAACCATGGTTGTCTTGAACAAGATCTACACGCGGACCGGAGACAAAGGCGCGACGGCTCTTGGCACCGGCGAGCGCCGGCTGAAGAACGATCTTCGGGTCGAAGCCTATGGCGCGATCGACGAGGCCAATTCGGCGATCGGCGTCGCGCGCGTCGCGACTGCGACCGATCCCGAATGCGCCAGGGTCGATGCGATGCTGCTCTGCGTACAAAATGATCTGTTCGATCTCGGCGCCGATCTCTGCGTCCCTCCCGCGGACGCAAAGCCTGGCCGAGAGCCCTTGCGCATCATCCAATCGCAAGTGGACCGGCTCGAGCGCAAGATCGACGAATTAAACGCCGATCTCGCGCCTTTGCTCTCCTTCGTGCTCCCGGGCGGCTCGCCGGCGGCGGCGGCCCTGCACGTCGCCCGCGCCGTGACCCGCCGCGCCGAGCGGGTTCTCGTGACCCTGGCCAATGAACCCGGCGAGACCGTCGGCGAGCCGGCGCTGAAATATGTCAACCGCCTGTCCGATTTCCTGTTCGTCGCCGCGCGCCATGTGAACTGCAAAGGCGAAAGCGACATCTTGTGGGTGCCCGGGCAAAATCGTTAGGGCGCTGTCCGACCCGAATGGGCTCATTCGGTCGATAAGACATCGCTCAAATTCAAAGCGTTTGAGCATGTTCTTATGAGACGTCGGATATATCCGATGTCTTGATGTCGAAAAAGTCAGTCATTTTCTTCGCAAACATGCTCCAGCGCCTGCGTTCAGATCAACGCGCCGGACGCCACGGGACAAACTGCAATTCGGAATTTGCCTTAAGCGAACAATGGGCCCCGGCGCGTTCAAGCCGCTGCGGGGCCCCGCTTCGTCATTGCGAAGCTGTCTCTGATGTTGCAGATCTCGATTTCGAGACAACAGGCGCTTAGCCGTCGCCAGCGCTTCCGCCTCGAGATGTCAAATTGTCGGCGCAGCGCTCTCGGCCGAGAAATTCCGGTTTTGCTGCGCCGCGACCCTGGAACGCCAGGATCAGCCGCACTGACCAGGTGGAGTCATGGCTCCTCGCTTGACGTGGTTTTTCCTACGTAATGTCAATGCTTTTTGACAGAGCCTTTCCGTGTCGATCGCCCGTTCCAAGCAAGGGCGATAGTCATCAAAAACTGCGCCCGCTTCACGCTTATGTCAATTGCGACAGGGCGCCGCTCCGATAAGACAACATTCATTCCGGCGCAATCGATATGTAGCGGCCATAGTGAACGCCAAGCGCATTCGGCTCCCATCCGCGCAATTTCGGCGAAACGAGATGGGTGGACCGGTAAGTCAAGAGGACGAGATAGGGTTGCTCGTCGAGTAACAGACCTTCGGCTTCATGCAGCAAGGCGCGACGCCGCTCCGCCGAACGCTCCGTTTGCGCCGCGCGCATCAGCGCATCATATGCGTTGCTGGAAAAATTCGGAACGTTCAAGCCCTTGTTGTCGCTCTCGGCCAGAAAAAGAAAATTCTGCGCGTCGGGATAGTCGGCGAACCATCCAGACCGCGCGACGTCGAACGCCTCCTTCTCGCGCAGGAATGCGTAATGGCTGGCCGCGTCCGTTCCAAGCAGGCTGGTCTCGACGCCGAGCGCTTTCCACATGTCGGCGATCGCAACCGCTGTCGCCCGGTGATTTTCCGAATTGTTGAATCTTATTTCGACCTTGAGCTTTCGGCCACCCTCGCCGAAGCCCGCGTCGCGCAGCAAATGTTTGGCTTCATCCTCGCGCTCGAACGGGCTCATGGCCTTCCAACCGACCTCTGTGGGTGGCCCATAGCTCGAAATGCCGGGCGGAACGAAACTATAGGCCGGCTCCATCGCGCCGCGCCAGATTCGCGCGGCGAGAAACTCGCGATCGACGACCATGGACAGAGCTTGACGCACCCGACGATCGTCGAAAGGCTTATGACGCGTGTCGAAGGCGTAGTAATAATTGGCGAGGCTCGGCGCGATCCGCAGCGCCTCGGGCAGACGCGCGCGCACGAAGGCGAGCTGCTCGGCCGGGACTTCGTCATAGGAGTGAATCTCGCCGGCCATGAAGCGGCGCAGCGCCGCCGAGCGATCATCGAGCGGGTAAAAGATTTCCGCGTCGAGCGCGACATGGGCGGCGTCATGAAAGAAGGGGTTTTTGACGAGAACGAGCCGGTCGTTCGGCGTGAACTCTTTCAACATGAAAGGACCGTTTGTCGTCATATGAGCTGGCCGCACGAAATCGGCGCCGATAGGCCTCGACCGAGGCGCGGTTCAGGGGCATGGCCGTCATATGCGCGAGCTGTTCAATGAAATAGGGAACCGGCTGTTCGAGCGTGATCTCCAGCGCGCCCTCGCCCAGGGCGCGCACGCCGAGGCTCTCGACCGGCGACAGGCCCTTGTTGATCTTTTCGGCGTTTTTCAGCGTGTAGAGAATATTGGCGTAGGGCGCGCCGGTCGCAGGCGCCATCAAGCGGCGGAAGGCGTAGACGAAATCCTCCGCGCGAAGCTTGTCGCCATTCGACCATTTGGCGTCGTCGCGAAGCTGAAACGTGTAGACGGTGGCGTCAGGGCTTTCGCTCCAGCTTTGCGCCGCGCCGGGGATGATGTTTCCGCGCGCGTCGCGGCTGACGAGCCCTTCGAACAGCTCGGAGAGGACATCGCCCTCGATCAGCGTCGTCGCCTTGTGCGGATCGAGCGAGGCCGGATCGCCGAGCGCGCCGCGCCGCCAGATCATCTCCGCTTGCGCCTGCCCGAAATAGACCGCCGCGAGGCAGGCGGCGGCGAAGGCCAGAAGGCGCGCGGCGGCGCCCAGATGCTTGATCGCGCGCATGAAAGAGAGCGTCAAACGCGCGCGAAGCGGACTTTGTGTTGCGCCACCGGAATTTGTTGACGGATCTTCTTGACGCGCGCGAGATCGATCCGCGTCGAGACCACGCCCGGGCCGTCGGAGGCCTTGGCGACGACATGCCCCCAGGGATCGACGACGAGGGAATGGCCGTAGCTATGGCGCGTCTCATTGCCGACGACATGCTGGCCGGTTTGCGCCGGGGCGCAAAAATAGGTCTGCGTCTCGATCGCCCGCGCCCGGCAGAGAATTTCCCAATGGTCCTTGCCGGTCTGCTGGGTGAAGGCCGCGGGAAGCGCGATCATTTCGGCGCCCTTGGCGACAAGGGCCTGAAACAGCTCCGGAAACCTTATGTCATAGCAGATGGAGCAGCCGACGATCAGATCCTCGCAAGGATAGGCGACGACCGCGTCGCCCGGCGCGAAAGCCGCGCTTTCGCGATATTGCGTCCCGTCCGGCGCGGTGATG
>CAWESJ010000039.1:0-5761 GCA_963811015.1 uncultured Alphaproteobacteria bacterium
TAGCGGCCAGGCGCTGATCAGGGAGCTTTCGGTCGCGCCAGGGGAAGCCGCGCTCGACATAGGCAGCGGCACCGGGCTTCTCGCCGCCTATGTCGCAGGGTTCGTCGGGCCCAAGGGATCGGTAACCGGCATCGACCCGCTGCCGCTGCGCGTCGAGCTCGCCAAGCGCAAGGCCCAGCCAAATCTGCATTTCCAGGTCGGCAACGCCTATGAGCTCGGCGCTTTCGCCGATGAAAGCTTCGACGTCGTCTATCTTAACGCCGTGTTTCACTGGCTGCCGGAGAAACGCGGCCCGCTGCGCCAGATCGCCCGCGTCCTGAAAAAAGGCGGACGTCTCGGCATCGCCACCGGATCGCGCGAGCCGCGCAACCTTTTACAAACGCTGCGGGCCGAAATCCTTGCGCGCCAGCCGTTCAGCCAATACCCTGAATCACTTGACGGCGCGCCGCATCACGTCACCGCGGGCGAGATCGGAACGCTGCTCGAGGAGACCGGCTTCGCCATCCGCAAGATCGAGGTCATCGCCAACGCAAACACTCTGCCAAGCCCGCAAGCCGCGATCCTGTTCTTCGAGGCGAGCTCCTTCGGCAATTTCCTCGGCCATCTGCCCGAGGCCGTGCGCCCGCAGGCGCGGGCGGCGATCGAGATCGAGCTCGAACGGCTCCGGACTCCCAACGGGATTCGCTTCACCGGCGCGCGCATCAACGCCTTCGCGTCGAAGCGCTGAGCCGAGCCGTTTGGGGGCGCACGCGGCGCGCCGTTCAGACATAATCCGAGCGCGGAAGAAGAATGAATAACGAAGGCGCAGTCGGACATTCCACCAATCTCGTAGGGCTTCCGACGAATTTTTTGGCGAGCTGCGCTTTCAACGACCAGCCTATGCCCGTTCATATCGCGGCGGTGCGCGAAATGAACGGCCAGCTCTTCGAGATGCTCGGCCAGGCCGATGATTTGGAGGAGGCCGGAAAAGCCTTCATCTGCTACATGAATGCGATGTTCGGCCTCGATCCGGAACAGCGCGAGGAGCTCGGCCGGGCGGCGTCAGGGCGGCGGCGCTATCGCTCGTCTTTTCTCCGCCTGATCAAGGGCTGGGGATATGACAGCAACGGCCCGGAAGGCGCGGTTTTCAAGGGCTGGGTCGAAAGCCGGTTCGGCATTTTTCCGACCTATCACAAAGGGCCGATCCGACGCATCGCGAGCGGCGATTGGACCAGCTATGTGGAGGAGAAAATGTCGAGCCGCTTCCACAATAACGCCATCTATGCGCAGCTCGATCTCGTCTATGAATTCTGCCAATGGGCGTTGGCGCGCCTTGTGGCGCCGAAGGAAACCCATGTCACGCTCTACCGCGGAGTCAATTCCTTCGAAGAGCATCAGATCCAAGAGAGATGCGACAAGCAAACGGTGGTGATGCGGCTCAATAATCTGGCCTCCTTCTCCGCCGATCGCGATGTCGCCGGATGTTTCGGCGACGTTATTCTCACCGCCCGCGTGCCGCTCGCGAAACTGGTCTTCTTCAACACGCTGCTGTCAATGCACGCGCTGAACGGCGAAGCCGAATATCTCGTCATCGGCGGCGATTATCGCCTCACCGCGAGCAGCCTTTAGAATGCGTCCTTATCGATCAGGTGAGTCCACGTGATCGATAAGGACGCGCTCGGATTCAAAGAGCTGGAGCATGTCCTTGTCGAAAAACCGGACCCACTTTTTCGGGACATGCTCTAGAATGCAGACGCACTGATGATCGCTCCGTCTCTCGAAGACCGCGCGCTCGCCGCCTTTCTTGGCCTCGCCATCGGCGACGCGCTCGGCGCGACGGTCGAATTCCTCACCCGCGACGAAATCATCGCCAGACACGGCCGGCATAAAAAGATCATCGGCGGAGGCTGGCTTCATCTTGCGCCGGGGCAAGTCACCGACGACACTGAAATGTCTTTGATCCTCGGCGCCTCGCTTTCGCGGCGGGGCGGGCTCGACCGCCGCGACATTTGCGAGGGCTTCGCCGCATGGCTGCGGGCAGGCCCCGTCGATGTCGGCAACACCTGCCGGCGCGGGATTCGCCGCTATATGACGCAAGGCTCCCTCGCCGGCCCGCCGCGCGAGTCCGACGCCGGCAATGGCGCGGCCATGCGCGTCCTGCCGGTCGCGCTCGCGACCCTCGACAACGCCGCGAACGCGCAGGAATGGACGCTGGCCCAATGCCGCATCACCCATCATCATCCGCTCTCCGACGCGGTTTCGCTCGCCCTCGTTCAGATGACGCAGGCGCTTCTGGCCGGCGGGGGCAAGACGGCGGCGCGCGCCAAGGCCGACGCCTTGGCGAAAGCGCATCCAGAACTTTGCTTTGAACCCTATCCGGGCAAATCCTCCGCCTATGTGGTCGAGACGATGCAGACGGTCCTACATTGCTATTTCGCGACCAATTCCTTCGCCGACTGCCTGGTCGAGACGGTGAACCAGGGCGGCGACGCTGATACGACCGGCGCCTTGGCCGGAATGCTGGCCGGCGCCAGCTATGGGCTCGCAGCCATTCCGCAGGACTGGCTCGCGCGGCTCGACCGCAAGGTCGCAGCCGAGATCCGCCAGCAGGTTCCGCAATTGCTCGCGCTCTCGGCGCGGCTTGCCGGATCGTTTGGCCGAACCGGATTTGACACGGAAAATCCTCGTGAGTACTAGCTCGAAAACGCGGCATGCGATCGCGGCTCGAGGAGGACGCCCTTTGCCAATCGACCGGAGCGGTCCTTTGCCGGCGCGAAGGCGCGGTCCTTTGCCGGCGCTCAGTCGCGCTGCTGGCGACATCGGCGCGCGGCGGCGATGAGCGCGCGCGCCTCCGCCACGCGACGCAAGTTTCTGGCCGGCGGCCTCTGCCTTTGCTGCCTGCCCGCCGCGCGACGCGCCATGGCGAGCCCCGGCCCATTCGCAACCGACGAAATCGCCGAAGGCATTCATATTCGTCGCGGCCTCGACGAAGACGCGACCTCAGAGAATGAAGACGCGATCGCGAATATTGGCTTTATCATCGGCCGCGAGGCGGTGCTCGTCACCGATCCCGGCGGAAGCCTCGCCGATGGCGAAAACCTGCGCGCCGCGATCAAGCGGACGACCGATCTGCCGATCAAATATGTGGTCATGAGCCATGTCCATCCGGACCATATTTTCGGGGCGGGCGCGTTCCGGCGCGACGAGCCGATCTTTGTGGGCCATGCCCGCCTCGCCGAGGAGCTCGGGCGGCGCGGCGAATTTTATCGCGGACTTCTCGCCGAAACGCTGGGATCGAAACGCGTAGGCGGCCCCGTCGCGCCGACGATGGAGGTCGCTGACGCCGCCGAGATCGACCTCGGCGGCCGCGTCGTCGAGGCGCGGGCTCACCCAGCCGCTCATACGGTGTGCGATTTGAGCCTGCTCGACAGGCGGACCGGCGTGCTGCTGCCGGCGGATCTGGTATTCGTCGGCCGCGTCCCCTCGCTCGACGGCAGCTTGGCGGGCTGGCGCAGGGAGCTTTCGAAGCTGAAGGAGATCCGCGCCGCGCGCATCGTTCCCGGACATGGGCCGACCTCGGCGGCGTGGCCCGACGCCGCCGCCAATATCGAAAATTATCTCGCCACCCTGGAGCGCGAGACGCAACAGGCGATCGCACAAGGGCGCGACATCGAGCAGGCGGTCGCGACGGTCGCGCAATCGGAGCGCGGCAAATGGAAATTATTCGACGATTACAATGGCCGCAACGTCACCGAAGCCTACAAGGAGCTCGAATGGCGATGAGGGTTCTACGCTCATGGAGGTCGTCATGAACCGGCTCGGTTTGGCTTTGGCCCTCGCGCTCGCCCTCTCCTGCGCCACGGCGGCGAGAGCGCTCGACGACGCCGAGGCGCGCGCAAGCCGCTGGGCCGATTTGCGGCAAGCTCTCTTCGGCGACCGGCAAGTTCAAAATGGCGACGGCAAGATCGCTCTCGAGGCGCCCGACCGCGCGCTCGACGCCGCATTGGTCCCGGTGACGATCACGGTCCAAAATCCGCGGGACGTGAAGGCCGTCTATCTGGTGATCGACGACAATCCCGCCCCGGTCGCGGCCCATGCGACCTATGGCCCGGCGGGCGATCCGCGCCTGTTGAAACTGCGGGTCAGGATCAATGAATATACCTATATGCGCGCCGTCGAAGAGACCGCGCAGGGTGAGCTTTATGAGGTAAGCCGCTTCATCAAGGCCTCCGGCGGCTGCTCGGCTCCGGCGGGCTCCTATGACGAAGCGGCGCTGGCCGATGTCGGCCACATGAAGCTGCGCCAAATGGACGAAGCCGGCGGCGGCAAATCCTTGGAGGCGCAGCTTCTCATCCGCCATCCCAATTTCAATGGGATGCAGATGGATCAAGTGACGCGGCTCTACACGCCGGCGCGCTTCCTGAAGAGCATAGAGATCAGCCGCGACGGCGAAGCGGCGCTGCGCCTCGAAAGCGATATTTCGCTTGCGACCGATCCGGCGATCACCTTCGCCCTCAAGAGTCCAGGAAAAGGCAAATTATCGGTCACGGCGAAAGACAGCGCGAACGCCGTCTTCGAACATGTCTTCGATCTCGGCCGCGACGGGAGCTGAGATGCGTCATTTGCGCCTGTCCGCGATCGCCCCGTTGCTGTTTTTCGCTCTCGCGGGCCCCGCCGCTTCGGCCCCGCCCGAACCGCGGGACTATTGGACCGGACCGATGCAAGGCGAGGTCCCGGCAACTCTTGCGGGCGGCCGCGTGCTCGACGCGCAGGCGCTCGCCGATCTTTTGCGCGGCGGCGGGATCGTCGCAATCGACGTCGGCGAGCCGCCGCATCGGCCGGACAATCTGTCCCCCGACGCGATCTGGAAGCCCGCGCCGCATCAGGCGATCGCCGGGAGCGTCTGGATGCCGGGCGTCGGCGCGGGAAAGCTCGAAGAACCCTTGAACGCGTTCTTTCGCGCCCGGCTGAAGGCGCTCGCCGGCGATGATTTCCAGCATCCGCTCGTCTTCTATTGCCATAGAGACTGCTGGGGGAGCTGGAACGCCGCGAAACGCGCGATCAGCTTCGGCTACCAGAGCGTCTATTGGTATCCCGACGGAATTGAAGGCTGGCGCGACGCCGGCCTCCCCCTGGCTACCCCGCTCCCGGACTCCGCGCCGCAGGCGGCGCGGCGATAGGATCAGGGCTGGCCCTCCGGATCGGGCGGCGCCTCGGCGTTCAGCCAGTTGAGAAAGCCTGCATTCACAGAATCCACGGGAATTTCGGCGACGCAATTCGTGTAGCTCACGGCCTGCTCAATGACGCGCTCCACGGCGGTGCGATAACCGGCTTGGGTTTTGACGAGAAGGACCGTTTCCGGCTCCTCCTTGATCTCGCCTTCCCACCGATAGGCGCAGGTGATGGGGAACCAGTTGCAGCAGACCGCAAGGCGCCGCTCGAGCAATGTCCGGGCGATGCCGCGGGCCTCCTCCGCCGTGTTGAGGGTCACGTAAAAGAGCTTCACCGGAAGAGATCCCGCACTCGCCGAACAGAGCGGGCTCGCAAGGCCCGCGCAAGGACGATTAAACCCCGCCGCGGCGCGGCGCAAACGGCAAGCGCGCCCGCGCGGAAACGCGCCAGCGCAGCACGGGATTGGAACCGATCGCGACGCCGCGTGTTCACGGGCGCGCGACACGATCCAGAGCCGATCGCGCGGCGTCGGAGGCGAGCATGGACTATCGCAATGAATTCGTCGTCGCGCCCGGGCGCAGGCTTCGGCTGGCGGATGTCGATCCAGGCT
>CAWESJ010000040.1:0-7037 GCA_963811015.1 uncultured Alphaproteobacteria bacterium
TGGACAAGGGTTCGTCCGACGCCGGCGCGCGGCATATCTCGCCCGACAGCGGCGGCAGGAGGCCCGCAAGCGCCCGCAAAAGAGTCGACTTGCCGGCTCCATTGCGCCCGGTGACGATCAGGCTCTCCCCGGATTCGAGCGCGAAGGAAAGTTTGGCGAAAACGATTCGGCCGCCGCGTTCTATGGTGAGGTCCGAGGCCGAAAGCCGCATGATGGATGAACCGGAGTCGGGCCAATGAATGAGGGAGCTGCTTATCATCCATGTAGCTCTCGCCGTAGAAATTATTTATAAGCCGCCTATCTTCTTATTCCTCCAGCCGCTTCCCCGGGACAATTCCGCATGGCCTCGCTCGACAGTTTCAAATCCCGCAAAAAGCTCACGGTCGGCCGCAAGACCTATCATTATTTTTCGCTCAAGGCCGCCGAGCGAAACGGGCTTTCGGGCATCGGGCGGCTGCCGTTCTCGATGAAGGTCCTGCTTGAAAATCTGCTTCGCTTCGAGGATGGGCGCTCGGTCACCAAGGAAGACATAGAGTCCGTCGCCGCCTGGCTCGTCAACAAGGGCGAGACCGAGCGCGAGATCGCGTTTCGCCCGGCCCGGGTCCTGATGCAGGATTTCACCGGCGTTCCGGCGGTCGTCGATCTCGCCGCGATGCGCGACGCAATGACGAGCCTCGGCGGCGATCCGCAAAAGATCAACCCGCTCGTGCCGGTCGATCTCGTCATCGACCATTCGGTCATCGTCGACGCCTTCGGCAGCGCCAAGGCGTTCAAGACCAATGTCGATCTCGAATATAGCCGCAATGGCGAGCGCTACCGCTTCCTGAAATGGGGCCAGGATTCCTTCGATAATTTCCGCGTCGTGCCGCCTGGCACCGGCATCTGCCATCAGGTCAATCTCGAATATCTCGCCCAGACGGTCTGGACCCGGAAAGAAAAATACGCCCCGGCCCGCGGCAAGGCGGAGACGGTCGAGGTCGCCTATCCCGATACGCTCGTCGGCACCGATTCGCATACGACCATGGTCAATGGACTCTCGGTCCTCGGCTGGGGCGTCGGCGGCATCGAGGCCGAGGCCTGCATGCTCGGCCAGCCGCTCTCCATGCTCCTGCCCGAGGTCGTCGGCTTCAAGCTCACGGGCGCGCTCCAAGCCGGCGTCACCGCGACCGATCTGGTCCTGACCGTGACCCAGGCGCTGCGGCAGAAGGGCGTCGTCGGCAAATTCGTCGAGTTTTTTGGTCCGGGCCTTGACCATCTCTCGCTCGCCGATCGCGCGACCATCGCCAATATGGCGCCGGAATATGGCGCGACCTGCGGCTTCTTCCCGGTCGACGCGGAAACGCTCTCCTATCTTACGACCTCCGCCCGCGCGCCGGCGCGGGTCGCTCTCGTCGAAGCCTACGCCAAGGCGCAAGGGCTGTTTCGCACCCGCGCCACGCCCGAGCCCGTCTTCACCGAGACGCTCGAGCTCGATCTCGGCGCGGTCGCCCCGTCCATGGCTGGCCCCAAACGTCCGGAAGGGCGGATCGCGCTGGGCTCGGTCGGCGCGAGCTTCAAGACCGCGCTCGAAGGCGAATATCGCAAGAAAGGCGAGGCGGAGAAGCGCTTCGCCGTCGAAGGCAAGAATTTCGATCTCGGCCATGGCGACGTGGCGATCGCGGCGATCACCTCCTGCACCAACACCTCAAATCCAAATGTGCTGATCGGCGCGGGCCTGCTCGCCCGCAACGCCATCGCCAAGGGCATTGGCGTGAAGCCATGGGTCAAGACCTCGCTCGCGCCGGGAAGCCAGGTCGTCGCCGAATATCTCGCCGCCTCCGGCCTGCAGAAATCGCTCGACAAGCTCGGCTTCAATCTCGTCGGCTTCGGCTGCACCACCTGCATCGGCAATTCGGGGCCGCTCGCGCCGGAAATCTCCAAGACCATCAACGACAATGGAATCGTCGCCGCGGCCGTGCTTTCCGGCAACCGCAATTTCGAGGGCCGCATCAGCCCGGACGTCCAGGCGAACTATCTCGCCTCGCCGCCGCTCGTCGTCGCCCATGCGCTCGCGGGCACGGTCGGCAAGGACCTCGAGACCGAGCCGCTCGGCCATGACAAGAAAGGCAATCCGGTCTTCCTGGCGGACATCTGGCCGGAGGACGAGGAGATCGCCGCCTATATCGACAAGTTCGTCACCAAGAAAGTGTTCAAGGCGCTCTATGCCGACGTCTTCGAGGGCGACGTCAATTGGCGCAAGGTCAAGGCGCCCGCGGGCGAGACCTATAGATGGGACATGGGCTCGACCTATGTGCAGAACCCGCCCTATTTCGAAGGGCTGAAGATCGAGCCGGAGCCGATTAAGGACATTGAGAACGCGCGTATCCTGGCGCTTTTCGGCGATAAGATCACGACCGACCATATTTCGCCCGCGGGCTCGATCAAGGCCAATTCGCCGGCCGGGTCCTATCTGCTCGAGCGGCAGGTCTCGCAGGCGAATTTCAACCAATATGGCACAAGGCGCGGCAATCATGAGATCATGATGCGCGGCACATTCGCCAATATCCGGATCAAGAATTTCATCCGCCGCGCCGCCGACGGCGTCGTGCCCGAGGGCGGCTACACCAAGCATTGGCCGGACGGCGAGGAATTGCCGATCTTCGACGCTGCGATGAAATATCAGGCCGAGGGCGTGCCGCTGGTGGTCTTCGCCGGCGCCGAATATGGCAATGGATCCTCGCGCGATTGGGCCGCCAAGGGCACCAGGCTCCTTGGCGTGCGCGCCGTGATCGCCAAATCCTTCGAGCGCATTCACCGCTCCAATCTCGTCGGCATGGGGGTCCTGCCGCTGACCTTCAAGTCCGGCGTGACGTGGGAGAAGCTGAAGCTCAAGGGCGATGAGGAAGTGACCATCCTTGGCTTGAGCAAAGGCTTGCAGCCGCGCCAGGCCATGGAGGCGAAGATCAAATACGCCGACGGCAAGGTGAAGAAGGTCCAGCTTTTGAGCCGCATCGCGACGCTCGACGAGCTCGACTATTTCAATAATGGCGGGATCTTGCCTTATGTTTTGCGCCAGCTCGCGGCGGCCTAGAGAGCGTTCCGATTGGATGGACTAAATCCAATCGATAAGAACGCGCTCAAGATCAATAAGTTGGAGCATGTTCTCACGAGACATCGGATATAGCCGATGTCTAAACGTCGAAAAAGTCAGTCAACTTTTTCGGGATATGCTCTAGACTGGGATGGGAAAAGCGGAGCCCGGTCTTCGGGCGACGCCATGCTCTCATCTGTAGATTGAGAGCCGGATCGAGACTTCAGATGAAGGCGCTTCGCGGCTCCATCTGAAGCCGCGCCGCTCTCGCCGCGATCAGCGCCGAATTCTGGAGCCGCCCTTGAGCATCTCCCTCCCGGCCGCCCTTGAGCCGCCCCGCTCCTGGTGGCGGGGATTTTGGCGCTGGATCGCGGCGATGCTGCCGAAGGGGCTCTACGCCCGCTCCGCCTTGATCGTCATCGCGCCGATGGTGATCCTGCAATGCGTGCTCACCTATGTTTTCATGGAGCGTCATTGGCAGCTTGTCACGACGCGGCTCTCGACCGTGCTGACGCAGGACATAGCCGCGGTCATTGACCTCTATCACGCCGATCCGCAGGAAAAAGCGCGCGAGGCGCTGGTCCGCATCGCCCAGGAAAGGCTGAAGATAGACATAGAATTTCTGCCTCTGGCGCCGCTGCCGCCGGCTTTGCCCAAGCCCTTTTTCTCGATCGTCGACGCGGCGCTCTCGAACGAGATCAGGCGTCAGATCGGGCGGCCCTTCTGGCTCGACACGGTCGGACGCTCGACCTTCATCGAGATCCGCATCATGCTCGAGGACAAGATTCTGCGCGTGGTCGCCTATCGCAGCGCGGCCTACGCCTCGAATTCGCATATCTTTCTTCTCTGGATGGTCGGCACGTCCTTTGTCCTGATCGTGGTCGCGACCGGATTTTTGCGCAATCAGATCAAGCCGATTCTCCTCCTGGCCGGCGCGGCCGAAGCCTTCGGCAAGGGGCGCGACCCCGATTTTCGGCCGCGCGGCGCGCGGGAAGTGAGGCAGGCCGGCTATGCCTTCATCGAGATGCGGCGGCGCATCGAGCGCGCCTTCGAGCAGCGCACCGCCATGCTGAACGGCGTCAGCCACGATCTGCGCACCATCCTCACGCGGTTCAAGCTTTCGCTGGCGCTGCTCGGGGAATGTGATGAAGCGCAAGACCTGCAAAAGGATGTCGAGGAGATGCAGCGCATGCTCGAAGCCTATCTCGCTTTCGCGCGGGGGGCTGCGGGCGAAAGCGCCGCCGAGATCGACATCCATGACTTCCTCGAGGATTTGCGGCTCAATTCCGAGCGGCGCGGGCGCGAGGTCAAGATCGCGTTCAGCGGCGATCCGATCGTCGCGGTGAGGCCCGACGCCTTCAAGCGCTGCCTTTCCAATCTTATCGTCAATGCGCAAAGCCACGCCGGCCATGTCGCGATCGAGGCCGGCCGCGACGGGCGCTTTTTGACGATTCACGTCGACGACGACGGGCCGGGCATTCCGCCGGGGCGGCGCGAGGACGTGTTCCGCCCCTTCGTCCGCCTCGACGAATCCCGCAACCAGGACCTGGGCGGCACGGGCCTCGGCCTGGCGATCGCGCTCGACATCGCCCGCTCGCATGGCGGCGACATCAGCCTCGGCGACAGCCCGCTCGGGGGATTAAGGGCGACGGTGCGCGTGCCGGTATGAGACGAGCCAAAGCAATTCGTCTCGCGCCGTCTTGTCGCCGGCCCCGACAAGGTTCTTAATCCATGCGGCCCCCGGTTCGAGAGCCATTGAGGGAGAAAACGCATGGAAAGCTGGAGCTATAAGCGCGACGGCGCTGTTGTCGGTCCGGTCGGCAAGGAAGAGCTCAAGGCGCTTTTCGAAGCGGGCGAAATCACCCGGCAAACGCCGGTCCGGAGCATTTCCGCCGGCGGCGAATGGCGGCGATATGGCGATGTGTCCGGCCTCGCCCCGTCGCGAATTCCCCGCGCGGTGACGAAATTCTGGCCATGGTTCGTGCTGGGAACGCCTCTCGCCGGCGGCCTTATCGACGTTTTTCTGATCCGATCCACCGGAAACGCCTTCGTCGAAGCCAACGCCCCCTGGCTAAGCTATGTTCCTACCGCGCTGAACATCCTTGCGGCGCTTTTGTTCCTGGTCCTGATCTCGAACGGAATGCGGAAAAAGGATCAAAAGGACAGGGTCGGCGGGATGGCCGTCTGGCTCATCGCCGCGCCTGTCTATCTGACATTCACCTGGTGGACGACGGTTCTCGTCTCCAGCGCCATCAATGTTCCGTTCGGATTTCGCCTTCCCGAGTGCCACGCGGACATCGCCAAATCGCAAGTCAAGGAGACGTTCGAAAGAACCGCAGCCGCTAAATCAGGAGACGCCGGCCTGAGAGCCTTGGAGCTTACCGACATGCAGCAGCAATGGCTCGCGGGCAGGATCAGGATGTGCACGGGAAAGCTGGTCGCGACCGATGCGCAAATCTATTCGGTGCGCTACGAAATCGAAGATCACGGAAACCGCTTGTTTCTGCGGCGCATGCACGGCTTCAACGTCAGCCTGCTCGTGAAATGACGCGTGGCGCCGCTGGCGCGAGGCGGCGTCATGCCTCGGCCCGGCCGCTTGCGAGCCATGCCCGCAAAAATGCGTCCGACCAGCGCGCTACTGCGGCGTCATGGCGGAGCCAGCCCTGAAGATGGCGATGGCGCGGATGCGCGCCTGGCGACGACAGGCGCTCGGCGGAGCGAATCGACCAGAGGCACATCATCCCGAGCGTGGCTTCCGGGTGAAACTGGAAGCCATAGGCGGTCTTGCCGACGCGGAAGGCCTGCGCCTCGAAATCCTGGCCCTTGGCAAGAAGCGTCGCGCCATTCGGCAGATCGAATCCCTCGCGATGCCATTGGTAGACCCGGTCGGGAAACCGGCGGTCGCAGAGACGGTGGCCCTGCTCGGTCGGATCGATCGGGTAATAGCCGACCTCGACCCGGCCTTGCGGATGCGGGCGAACCTTATGGCCGAGATGGCGGGCCAGCATCTGCGCGCCGAGGCAAATCCCGAGAAACGGCTTTTCCTCCGCCAGCGGGACCCCGATCCACTCGATCTCCCGGCGCAGCCAGGCGTGCTCGTCATTGGCGCTCATCGGGCCGCCAAAGACGATCGCGCCGTCGTGATCCTTCATGGTCGCAGGCAAGGGATCGCCAAAGCGCGGGCGCCTGATGTCGAGCCGGCGTCCCTGGGCTTGCAAAATCCGCCCAAATCGCCCGGCTGACGAAAGCTCCTGGTGGAGGATGATGAGAATCCTCCCGCAAGATGTGAGGCTCGTTGGCATTGCTCGCTATTTTAAATCTGCGGCGGCGCGCGTCAAGCGCCTGGCCGGCGGGTCCGCTGTAAATTTCCTATAGTCCATAGAATCAATGTATTTGGAAGAAAGGGCAAGGCCAAAACCGTCAATTTGTTCAATAATCCCGGAATGACCTCGCGTCGCCCGGCGCTCAGGCCGGCATAGCCCGCCTCCGCGACCTCGGCGGCGGTCTGGGACGGCATATAGGTCAGGCCGGTTTCGGGCCCAAATCCGGCGCGGGCCTGAAATCCGGTGGCGGTCACGCCGGGGCAAAGCGCCGTGACGCCTATCCCCTCCGCGCGCAGCTCCCGCCACAGCGCCCGCGTGAAGGAAAGAACAAAGGCTTTCGAGGCGTAATAGGTCGCCATGCCCGGCCCGCCTGGAAAATAGGAGACGACGGAGGCCACGTTCAGGATCTTGCCTTTGGCGGCGCGGATCTCGGGCAGGAATTGCGCGGTGGCCTCCACAAGCGCGCGAACATTGAGATCGACGATGCCGAGCTGTTCCGCGGGGTCGCCATCGGCGAAGCCGCCGATGAGCCCGAAACCGGCGTTGTTCACCAGAATATCCGTTGAGGCGCCGGCTGCAGCGAGCGCCGCCGCGAGGTCGCGCACAGCGCCGGGCCTGGCGAGATCATGGGCGAGGACGATCGG